>NZ_JBQKDN010000005.1:0-103761 GCF_052121815.1 Collinsella sp. LCP19S3_B6 | reverse complement strand
GTGCCCCCTTCGTCGGTGATTTGTTGTTTAGTCGCTAGAAATCATATGACGGGGCGCGGGCCGTGTTCCGCTATGCGGTTGTCAATTTGCGAAAGAAATTATGCGTCACCATCTAGGCGGCAAGCAAGTCAACATAGCCATGCCCGGGGCCGGCCGTTTGATTTTTGTAGATTCCGCACGAGCCGAAGGCCACTTAATGTGGCCTTCGAGCGAGCCCAGGACCTGACCGAGCAAAAATCAAACGGCCGGCCCCGGGCATGGCGACGAGATAGATTACCGAGCCGCCAAGATGGCGTCGATGAGCGTCAGTACGCCCCCGTCGTTGTTGCTCGGAATGCGCCATTTAGCATGCGCGTTCATATGCTCCTCGGCATTGTCCACGATAAAGCTATGCCCGACGCGCTCGAGCATAGGGATATCGTTGTAGGTGTCGCCCACGGCGGCGGCATCGGCGATATCGATGCCCAAGTGCTCGCACAGGTGCGCGACGCCGGCGCCCTTGTCGACGCCCAGATTCATAAAGTCGATCCACTCGCGGCCCGCATTGGTGACGTAGAGCTGATCCGAGAACGCGGGGTTATAGGTCTCGCGGAACGCAGACTCAGCGTCGTAGGCGGGGAAGAAGATCGAAATCTTGTTGGACTCGAAATCAATGCCCTCAAAGCTGTCGACGTAGTTGATTGTGTTGTAGTAGACGCTGATCTCGTCGTGGTATTGATGGTCGCGGGCAAGCACGTAGAACTCGTCGAAGCAGCACAGGACGGGAACGGCGCGAGAATCCTCCGAGGCACGAGCGAGCACCTGTTGATACAGCGCCACATCGATATTGCTCTTATAGATATAGTTGCCGCGATATATCACGCACGCGCCGTTATCGGGGCAAAAAGCGATGCGGCTCTTGATGTCCTCAAACATCTCCTCGAGCTTGGGGGCGGGACGTCCACTGGCGGGGCAGAATACGATGCCGGCTTCGGCGAGCTTGTCCAGGCGTTCGTCAAGGCCTTGCGGCAGCACGCGCTCGTCGGTCAGCAGCGTCTTGTCCATGTCGACGGCGATGAGCTTAATGTTTCCGATATTGGCGTCCGATTCGTAAGTTTGCATAAAAGCGAGCCTTTCGTTTCGAAATTGTTTCAGACGTTATAACCATCAACCCGTAATCAGGCGTATTTTCGCAGGAACGGAGCGTATTTGCACTGCATTTCACAAACTAATGAAAAAACTTTTCAGAAATTTGAATTTGTCGCTTGTGCAGCGGGCACTTTAGCGTAATATAGCGACCATCGAAAACGGAGACGGCAAAAGAGCCGCTTACCGAGGAAAAGGTACCGTTTGCGATATTAGAATTGCGCCCGGCGATAGGTGAAAGGAGAGGCAGATGCAGTTCGTAAAGATCATAACCACTGCAGACAATGCCATCCGACGCCAGCGCGCAATTTCCCGACGACGATAACAATCGTCTCTGTCCGCATGGGGCGAATTGCCTCAACAGAGTCATTTTAAGGTCGTTGGGTTTTAGCACGACATTGCTGCATGTTTCTAGGGCATGTATGTGCTGATTTTTGCTATTTAACCTGATATTGCACGATATGTGACCTTGAAATGACTTGCAACTGACCGATGTTCTAACTAGCTATCAAGGGCGAAAGGAAACAGCCATGAGCAAGGAAAAAGTCGTTCTCGCATATTCTGGTGGACTTGATACATCCGTATGTGTCAAGTGGCTCCAGGACGAGAAGAATCTCGATGTCGTTTGCGTTTGCGGCAACGTGGGCCAGGAGGAGACCGGCCTGGATGCCAAGAAACAGAAAGCACTCGACCTGGGCGTTCTTGATTGCCAGGTGCTCGACCTGCGCGATGAGTTCTCCGATGAGTTCCTGACCAAGGCCATCGCCGCAAATTCCATGTACGAGAACAAGTACCCGCTGCTTTCCGCTCTGTCTCGCCCGCTGCTCGCCAAGAAGCTTGTCGAGGTCGCCCACGAGTTTGGCGCGACCTACGTCGCCCACGGCTGCACCGGCAAGGGTAACGACCAGGTTCGTTTTGAGGCTGCCGTCAAGGCCCTCGACCCCGAGCTTAAGGTTATCGCCCCGGTTCGCGAGTGGGATCTGAAGTGCCGTCCCGACGAGGTCGCCTATGCTCACGCCCACAACGTGCCGGTTCCCGAGGGTGCCAACGACAACCCCTATTCCATCGACGACAACCTGTGGGGTCGTGCCATTGAGTGCGGCCACCTGGAGGATCCCTGGAACGAGCCGCTCGACGACGCCTGGGTTATGACCAAGAATCCCGAGGACACGCCCGACACCCCGACCTACACCGAGATTGAGTTTGAGGCCGGCAAGCCCGTCGCCGTCGACGGCAAGAAGATGAAGCTCTCCGAGATCGTCATCGCCCTCAACAAGATTTCGGGCGATAACGGCTTTGGTCGTCTCGACCTGGTCGAGGATCGCCTGGTGGGCCTCAAGAGCCGCGAGTGCTATGAGGTTCCCGGCGCCCTGACGCTTATCACCGCCCACAAGGCGCTCGAGGATATTTGTGTCGAGGGCGATCTGCTCAAGACCAAGATTAAGCTCGAGCAGGATTGGGCCACCGCCGTGTACAACGGCCAGTGGTACAGCCCGCTCAAAAACGCACTCGACGCCTTTATGGCCGATACCCAGAAGTTCGTGACCGGTACCGTTCGTCTGAAGTTCTTTAAGGGCAACTGCCATGTTGTCGGCCGCAAGAGCCCCTTCAGCCTCTATGACTACGGTCTGGCCACCTACGACCGCGACACCACGTTTGACGAGAAGGCCAGCGCCGGCTTTATCGAGATCGACACGCTGTCGCTCAAGACGTGGGCCAAGGTCCAGGGTCCCAGCTCTGCTGCCGCCCAGGCTTAAGTCTTTCTCCCTTGGTATCCGCGCGGCCCATCCGCGTGATACATAACGGGCGCATGGGGTCCCTACCTTTCGTTATGCTTGCTGACACTTCTTAACATCGGTGGCCCCTACATTCCGCCCGCATATATGATGCCGCGTCTGCGGCTGAGTCCGAGCCCCGCCGGGGTTGTCCGGCGGGGCTCCTTCTATCAATTTGGCGGCTCTGCGCCTATATATATCTGAGGAGTATCCATTATGTTCAATGCTATCGCGCATGCTTTACTTGCCCTCGCGCCCGAGTTCGATGCTGCAAAGGTCGAGGATGTCCCCATGAGCCTGAAGGCATGGATTGACGGCTCGGCAAGCAACGGCTGGCGGGAGTCGATGGGCGCCAAGTGCCTGGTGCGTCACTTCTTTGCAAATTAGCCACATGGTCTCGCGCTCGGTGGGGAATGTGCAAAACTAGCGGTTGATAAATCGCTTTAGCGACATGGCGCTTTGCTTTGGGCGCTTGTTTTGGTATTTAGAGAAAGGGGACGGTTCCATGGCTCTTTGGGGCGGTCGTTTTGAGACAGGCGTGGCCGAGGTCACGCAGGAGTTTGGCGCGTCGCTGCCGGTCGACAAACATCTCTATAAGCAGGATATCGCTGGCTCTAAGGCACATGCCAAGATGCTGGCGGCCCAAGGCGTTATCAGTGCAAAGGACGAGCAGGCGATTGCCGAGGGTCTGACCGCAATCGAACAGGATATCGATGCCGGCAACTTTACCTTCGATATCAACGACGAGGACATTCATATGTCCATCGAGAGCGAGCTGACCCGTCGCATCGGCGAGGCGGGCAAGCGCCTGCATACCGGGCGTTCGCGCAACGACCAGGTGGCGACCGATACGCGCCTGGGCGTCAAGGCGCTGGCCAAGGAGCTCATGGAGGCCAATCTTGAGCTGCGCCACGTGCTGGTGGATGCGGCCAAACAGTACGACAAGGTGATTCTGCCGGGTTACACGCACATGCAGCATGCTCAGCCCGTGCTGCTGTCGCATCATCTGCTGGCGTATTCTTGGATGTTCGCGCGCGACTTTACACGCCTGAAGGCCGCCTTTGATGCTGCCGACAACTGCCCGCTGGGCGCTGCCGCGCTTGCCGGTACGAGCTATCCGCTCGATCGTCAGATGACGGCCGCCGAACTTGGCTTTGCGGGCGTGATTCCCAACTCGCTCGATGCGGTTTCCGATCGTGATTTCCTCCTCGATCTGCATTACGCCGGCTCCGTCATGGCGATGCACCTGTCGCGTCTTTCCGAGGAGATCGTGCTGTGGTCGAGCTCCGAATTTGGCTTTATCACGCTTTCCGACTCGTATTCCACTGGCTCGTCCATCATGCCGCAGAAGAAGAACCCCGATTTTGCCGAGCTTATCCGCGGCAAGAGCGGCCGAGTCTATGGCAACCTGGTGCAGCTGCTCGTGACCATGAAGGGCCTGCCGCTCGCCTATAACAAGGACTTGCAGGAGGACAAGGAGGGCGCGCTCGATACCGCCCATACGCTCATGCGGTGCCTGTCCGTTATGGCCGGTATGATTTCGACCTGGACCGTCAACGAGGATGCCATGGCGCGCGAGTGCGGCGTGGGGCACCTTGCCGCCACCGATGTTGCCGATTACCTGGCCAAGCGTGGCCTGCCGTTCCGCGAGGCCCACGCCGTGGTGGGCCATTTGGTCCTGATGTGCGAGAAGCGCGACTGCAATCTTGAGGACCTGCCGTTTGAGGTGTTCCAAGAGGCAAGCCCGCTCTTTGAGCACGACATTACCGAGGCGCTCGACATCCCGTCGATTGTCGCTGCACGCACGACCGAGGGCGGTACCGCCCCTGCCGCCGTTGCCGTGCAGCTGCAGCGTGCCCAGGCACAACTCGTTGCCGACGAAGGTGTGCTTGGATCGCTGACCAAGGTCGTCGAGATGGGCCACGGGGCAAAGTAAGGGTTTAGTTGAAGCGGCTTTGGCTATTTATTGATAAATCGTTTTTGCTTTTACGGGCGTCTGTTGCTGCAGGCGCCCGTATTTTGTTGTAATGGGGAAGGGGCTTGTCGAGAACTTCTGTAGGACCTTTGGGCAGGTTGTGAAGGGGGTACGTTCACGGGCGGCAACCGACCGTCCGCTCGGTTCGGTTCGGTTGATGCGCGGTCGGATGGTACTCTAATCGGGCTTCGAAACAGAAGTGACACATATGGAACGTTTTAATAAATTGTAGTGTTTCAATAAACAGTTTTTTGTTTAACTGCAGCTAAAACTCTGTTACGATGCAGTCCAGGCGGGTGCCGGAATGGGACTTGGGCACGCGCGAACCTACTTGAAAGGCTACCTTATGGCTATCGAGAAGACCTTCATCATGATTAAGCCCGACGCTGTGCGCGATCGCAAGATCGGCGAGATCGTCGCTCGCATTGAGCGTAGCGGCCTTGTCATCGAACGCATGGAGATGACCACGCTCGAGCGTGCTACCGTCGAGGAGCACTACGCCCATCTGGCGGACAAGCCCTTCTTTGGCGGTCTCTGCGACTTTATGACGAGCGGTCCGGTCGTCAAGATGGTCGTTTCCGGTCTCTCCGCTGTCTCCAAGATGCGCACCCTTATGGGCGCTACCAACCCGCTTGACGCTGCCCCCGGCACCATTCGCGGCGACTTCGCTGTCGATGTCAACGCCAACGTGATCCACGGCTCCGACTGCCTGGAGAACGCCGAGATCGAGATCAAGCGCTTCTTTGGCTAAACCAGCTTTGACTCCTCAAAGCTGTTAGCGTGTGGCTTTGGCGCCGCGGAATTCCATCCGCGGCGCCCTTTTTATTCCAGTAGATTTCTAGGTATATCCCAAAAATCTACTAAACAGCCCCCGTCCGAATGTGTGTTCCGGACGGGGGCTGTCGTTAACGTATGGTGTTGTAAGTCTTTAGGCCTCGTCGACGACCTTGAGTCCGCGGGTCTGGTCGATCTCGTTGATGAGATTGACGCGACGCTCGTGGCGGCCGCCCTCAAACTCGGCGTCGAGCCACTCGTCGACAATCATCTTGGCGAGTTCGGAGCCCACGACGCGGGCACCAAAGGCGAGCACGTTGGTGTTGTTGTGCATGCGGGAGAGCTTGGCGCTGAAGGGCTCGGAGCACACGACGGCGCGTACGCCCTCGACCTTGTTGGCAGCCAGGCTAATTCCGACGCCGGTGCCACAGATGAGGATGCCCAGGTCGACGTCGCCGTTGGCAACGGCCTTACCCACCTTGTAGCCGGCGATGGGGTAGTCAAAGCTCTCGGAGGTGTCGGTGCCAAAGTTCACGACCTCGCAGCCGCGCTCCTTCAGGTGCTCGGAGATGATGTTCTTGAGCTCGACGGCGGCGTGGTCGTTACCGATACCGATCTTCATGGATGCTTCCTCTCTGGTCTGTGCGGCGAGATTGCTAAAGGTTTTACCGCGTTCGACTGCATGATAGCGCGACTTTTGTTTAAACGCTCGGGCGTTTTTTGCTCAAACGCTTTAGCATGCAATAAGACCGGCTTCTCATGAATAATGCCGCCAATTTGTGCTTGAGCGCCGTCCGCCGGAACCATGGTTGTGGTTTTTGATGCATTGTTATCAAATAATAATAGCGAACTATTTTGAGAGCCCAGCCCGTTATACAAGTAGGAGATACCTATGCCTGCCGATTCCCTTCGTGATACCGCGTTTTGCGATGTTTTGAACCGTGAGCTTGTCTGTGCGCTCGGCTGCACCGAGCCCATTGCCGTTGCCTATGCAGCGGCGCTGGCGAGCCTGACGCTCGGTTGCGAACCCGATCATATGGATGTTGCCTGCTCGGGCAACATCATCAAGAACGTAAAGAGCGTGACCGTGCCTAACTCGGGCGGTATGCATGGTATTGAAGCCGCGGCCGTGCTGGGTGCCGTGGGCGGCGACGCCAAGAGCGCGCTCGAGGTGCTCGAGAGTGTTGACGATAAAGACCGTGCTCGCGTAGCCGAGCTCCTCGCCGATGCCGGCTACTGCGATGTGTCGCTTGTCGAGGGCGTGCCCAACCTCTACATCAAGGTGACTGCCACAGCCGGGGGGCATACCGCGGTCGTTGAGATTACCGACCACCACACCAATGTCACGTGCCATACACTCGACGGTATTCCGGTATGCGGCAAGTCGGTGGGGGAGTGTGCCGCCTGCGCCGAGCGCGTGGTGGCCGAGCGCACGGCAGATAGCGCCGACACGCCCATGTCGATTGAGACCATCATCGACTTTATTGAGGACGGCGATGTTGAGGGTGCTCGCGCTGCCGTTGAGCGTCAGATCGAGCTGAACGGTGCCATTAGCGCAGAGGGCTTGGCGCACGCTTGGGGTGCCGAGGTGGGCCGTACGCTGCTGGGCGCTCGTGCCGATGACGTCGCCTGCCGTGCCCGTGCCCGTGCAGCCGCCGGGTCCGACGCCCGCATGAACGGCTGCGCACTGCCGGTCGCCATTGTGTGCGGCTCGGGCAATCAGGGCATTACCTGTGCATTGCCCGTTATGGAATATGCCGAGTACCTGCGCTGCGACCACGAGCGCTTGGTGCGCGCCGTGATGCTGTCCGATCTTATTGCCGTGCATATCAAAAGCTATATTGGTGAACTTTCGGCGTTTTGCGGTGCTATTTGCGCCGCGTGCGGTGCCGGCGCTGCGATTACCTGGCTGTGCGGTGGCACGCGTGATCAGATCGGCGCGACGGTCTCGAATACGCTCGGCAACGTGGGCGGCATCGTGTGCGATGGCGCCAAGGCGAGCTGTGCCGCCAAGATTTCCGCAGCCGTTGATGCGGCGATTCTGGGCCACGATATGGCCATGCAGGGCCGCGGCTTCCGCGCCGGCGAGGGCCTGATCCAAGATACCGTTGAGCAGACGATCGCCAGCATGGGCTATGTGGGTCGCGTGGGTATGAAGGACACCGACGTCGAGATCCTCAACATTATGATCGGCAAAACCCAAGTTTGTTAGGACAGTTCGTTGGCTACTTGGTGCTCGTAGAAGGCATCGATTACGGCGTTAAAGTCGCGGGCGAAGTCTTCCATGGTTCCGCGCCAGGTGGCTCGACTGGGTTTTCCCTGGCCAACATAGGCAGTTTGAATACCGCAGGCGGGGCTGGGGAAGTCGCGCTTGGGGTCGTTGCCCACCATAAGGACCTCGTGCGGTTCGAGCCCCATGGCCTGCAGCTGCTCCAGGTAATAGGTGGCATCGGGCTTGCAACGGGTGGCGTTTCCCATGTGCGTCACGAGCTCAAAGGGGGCGTCGGCCAGGTCACCCCAACCCATGCGGCATTCGATGGCCCCCTGGGGAAAGCTGGGGTTGGTAAAGAGTGCGCAACGCAGTCCTGCGTCCCGTACAGCCTGGAGTGCGGCGTGTGCACCCGGCATGGCGTGGGCATTGATGGCATCGTCATTCTTGTACGGGAGAACTTCGCGTTCATAGTAGATAAAAGCCTCATAGATGAGTGGGTCCGAGAGGCAGATGCCGCACCTGCGCTCGACCTCGGTGCGGTAAAACTCAAGATTGGTGCGATTGTCCGTGCCGCTTCGGCGATTGGCGTTGAGGTCGACCAGGATGGTGCCGAGGCGTGCCATCGTACCACCGCGGCTGCATCGTCCGATATCCGCGAGCATTGACGAGACATCCTTAAAATAGCGAAGGATAAACGCGTTGAGATTGATGCTGAGAAGCGTCTCGTCCATATCGAAAACGACTGCTTTGAGCACGCGGGCACCTTTCTCGAAAAATCGTTTAGAACGTTGGCTCCGGATACTTTACCCCAAAGCCGTATACTCAACTGCTTATCGTCAACTTATGGAGACGGTCGTTCACAAGATTGCGAAAAAGTCTCCATACGAGTAAAAAATCGCAGTTCACGCTTGAAATCGAAGTGATTTCCACGTAACCTATACGAACGTGATTGCATAAGCGTCACATTAGTATCTGTCGGCTCCCGAGTGTTCCTAAACGTTGTGTGCTTGTCGCACCCTTCTGTAGGTCCTAGCAATCGGGGCCCCGTAGTTCGAAAGGGGTCCACCTTTGAGTGAGATTCAGAACTCGTCCATTTTCTCTCTTGACGATGTCAACGAGGAGGAGATGAACAACCTCATCGACGGTACGATTACCGACTTTGATGAGGGCGATCTCGTTAACGGTACTGTCGTTAAGATCGAGCATGACGAGGTGCTCGTTGATATCGGATTCAAGTCCGAGGGCGTTATCCCGGTCCGCGAGCTGTCCATCCGCAAGGACGCTAACCCTGCAGACATCGTTGCACTCGGTGATTCCATCGAGGCCCTGGTTCTCCAGAAGGAGGACAAGGACGGTCGTCTGGTCCTTTCCAAGAAGCGTGCCGAGTACGAGCGTGCTTGGAACCGCATCGAGGAGAAGTTCAACTCCGGCGAGAACGTCGAGGGCGAGGTTATCGAGGTTGTCAAGGGCGGCCTGATCCTCGACATCGGCCTGCGTGGCTTCCTGCCCGCTTCCCTCGTCGACCTCCGTCGCGTCAAGGACCTCACCTCCTACATGGGCACCCGCATCGAGGCCCGCGTCATCGAGATGGACCGCAACCGCAACAACGTCGTTCTCTCCCGTCGCGTCGTGCTTGAGGAGTCCCGTAAGGCCGAGCGTTCCGAGATCCTGTCCAAGCTTAAGTCTGGCATGCGTCTCCAGGGCACCGTTTCCTCCATCGTCGACTTCGGCGCCTTCGTCGACCTCGGCGGTATCGACGGCCTCATCCACATCTCCGAGCTCTCCTGGAACCACGTCAACCATCCTTCCGAGGTTGTTAAGGTCGGCCAGGAGGTCGAGGTCGAGGTTCTCGACGTCGATCTCAACCGCGAGCGCATCTCCCTGGGTCTCAAGCAGACCACCGAGGATCCGTGGCGCGCACTGGTCAAGAAGTACCCCGTCGGCGCTATCGTCGAGGGCACTGTGACCAAGCTTGTCCCGTTTGGCGCTTTCGTCGATCTGGGCGAGGGCATCGAGGGCCTGGTGCACATCTCCGAGATGGCCAACAAGCACGTCGACCAGCCTTCTCAGGTCACCCACGTGGGCGACAAGGTTCAGGTCAAGGTCATGGAGATCGACCTCGACCGTCGTCGTATCTCCCTGTCTATGAAGTCCGCTGCTGAGACTCTGGGCGTCGAGATCGAGGTTACCCCGCTGCCTTCCGAGAAGAAGGACGAGGAGACCGACGCCGAGTAAATCGGTTTGACGATCACTTGCTTTAAGGGATCCGTCCGCAATGGACGGGTCCCTTTTTGCGTTTGCCGGTGAGGTGCGCAATGCTACTCGTGCGCAATGCTGTCCGGGCTGTTCACGGGGGCTATTGGGTTGTCGGTGCATGAAAATGCCGACATCCCGCCTCGGGGAGGAGGCGGGAACGCACCGAGTAGACGGAGGGGTGCGGAGCGCGGTCGCGTCTCGACTGGCGACGTTGCCCATCGACGACCCTATTGTACTGCATGGCATGGTTCTTGGTATATCGTGTCGAACGCTTGTGTTGTGCCTTTGCCTGCGGCAACGGTGTGTTACACTCTTGCACTGCTGAGTGGGCCAGACGGTCGCGCGATGTGCTGCTTGCGGCACGCGTGAGGAAAGTCCGGGCTCCAGAGGGCGGGATGCCGGCTAACGGCCGGGCGGAGTGATCCGACGGAAAGCGCCGCAGAAAAGAAGACTCCCACCTGCGTCGCAAGGCGTAAAGGGAAAAGCTGAAACGGTGGTGTAAGAGACCACCAGCGTCGTGGCAACACGGCGGCTTGGCAAGCCCCATCCGGAGCAAGCGCGAATAGGAACGCTATGGGCCGGCCCGGTCCGCGTTCGGGTAGCGTGCGTGGAGCTGCACGGTAACGTGCAGACAAGATAAATGACCGTTCACGACAGAACCCGGCTTATAGGCCCACTCGGCACTTTGTTGACGCTGCGAACCCGTCAGCGCGACAATCTGCCTTTCAAGCCTTCGGGCATGACCATAAGGTCAATGCCCTCGTCTTTCAAGGCACCTTGCTCGCGCTGACGGGTTCTCGCTTTCGTTGACGGAATCATCGGCGGTTCCGTTCTTGGCATCTCGCTGTTTTTGCCTGGTCATCGGCAGCCTCATTTCTGTTGCAATCTCGTCTTTCAAGGCACCTTGCTCGCGCTGGCGGGTTCTCGCTGTTGGTGACGGCATCATTGGCGTTTTCGCTCTTGTTGGCGAGGACAACGGTGCTGTCTTTGCCGTATTATTGAGGCTGTTTGTTGCCGCGCTTAGTTTTGTTGAGGGGCTTTGTTGGACAGCTATTTTACTCTGCGATCGAATATTGAGGCTTCTGGCGAGTTTGTGGATCGCAAGAGCCGGTTTATTGCCCAGCTGGTCCATATTGAATCCGAGGATGAGGCGAATGCCTTCATCGAGATGGTTCGCAAGCGTCATTACGACGCTCGACACAATGTTCCCGCGTGGATTTTGGTCGATGGACGCGAGCGTCAGAGTGATGACGGTGAGCCGAGTCGCACGAGCGGCATGCCGACGCTCGAGGTGTTGCGCGGCGCTGGGCTCAAAAATGTTTGCTGCGTGGTGACGCGCTATTTTGGCGGCACGCTGTTGGGGCCCGGTGGCTTGGTGCGCGCCTATACCGCGGCGACGCAGGCGGCGGTGGCAGCTGCTCAGGAGGCAGGGCAGGTCGTTGAGATGACGAGCGTCGTGCCTGTTGACGTGCACGTGGCCTATCCGCAGTATGAGCAGGTGCTTCGTTTGGCGCAGGATTCGGGTGCCAAGGTTTCGGATACCGATTACGCGGATGCCGTGACGATTCATTTGGTGTTTAAGGCGGGGGAGCAGGAACCGTTTTGCGCTAAGATGCGCGAGCTTATGGCGGGGCGCGAGGAGATTGAGGTCGGCGCTCCCAAATTTGCCGAGTTCTAACGGCGACGGCCGGCGTGCTTTTGGATGAATCCCAAGCACGCCGGCCGTCGTTTTCTGTTGCCGCCGTTTAATCGGCGAGCTGCTTTAGCACATCGCAGGCGATCTCGATGGCGTCGTCGATGCAGCCGGGGCAGCTGCGGAGCGGACCATTGTCCGATCCGATGCCCTTGAGCGTGCCGCAGACGGTCGTCGTGTTTTTCGTTTTAAAACGCTTGGCGATTTCGCGCGACAGCTTGTAAGTCTGGCCCTTGGTCTTGGGGTTATCCATGCCGTCGCTCATTACAGCGCCCATGATGGCCACGGCGCCCGAGATAGCGCCGCAGGTCTCGGTCATGCCGCCCATGCCGGCGCCAAAGCCCTCGGTGAGGATAAAGGCGGTCTGGGGGTCGAGACCGACGGCGGGTGCGAGCGTGCAGGCGACGGCCTGTGCGCAGTTAAAGCCACGGGCGTGGTATTCGGCAGCCTGAGCCTGACAGGCGGTGATGTCGAGCTGGGCAGTATCGATTTGCTTCATCGTTGTCTCCTCGGTAACGGTGTACTCGCCTATGGTACCCTTGCCGATGCATTTGTTCATCGAAAGCCTCATGTATGCCTCATTTTTATCTATCGAATAAATGCCAAGATCTGCGATAAATGCCCCCGGTTGATTTGTCTCATAACCTACCTTGGGGATGGGTTGAGAGGGGTGCGGGGTAGCGGTATCGTGAACCGGATAAAAATGTAACCCAGGCAAGGGAGCTAGATATGAGCGAGCAGACCATCGGTACGACATGTGTTCAGGGCGGCTATCACCCGGGAGACGCGGAGCCGCGCCAGGTGCCCATCTACCAGTCCACCACGTGGAAGTATGACACGTCCGAGCACATGGGCAAGCTGTTTGACCTGGAGGAGTCTGGCTATTTCTACAGCCGTCTGCAGAACCCTACGTGCGATCTGGTTGCCGCCAAGATCTGCGAGATGGAGGGCGGCACCGCTGCGATGCTCACGAGCTCGGGTATGGCCGCGAACTTCCTCGCGATCTTTAACGTGGCCGGCGCCGGCGATCATGTGGTCGCAAGCTCGGCCATCTACGGCGGTACCTACAACCTGCTTGCCCATACCATGGGTCGTATGGGCGTTACCTGCACGTTCGTTGCCCCCGATTGCACCGATGAGGAGCTCGAGGCAGCCTTTGAGCCCAATACCAAGCTCGTCTTTGGCGAGACGATCGCCAACCCCGCCCTTGCCGTGCTCGATATTGAGCGCTTTGCCAAGGCCGCGCATGACCACGGCGTGCCGCTGATGGTCGACAACACCTTCCCGACGCCCGTGATGTGCCGTCCCTTTGAGTGGGGCGCCGATATCGTTACGCACTCCACCACCAAGTACATGGATGGACATGGGGCCTGCCTGGGCGGCGTGATCGTCGACCACGGCCAGTTTGACTGGATGGCCCATGCGGACAAGTTCCCGGGTCTCACCACGCCCGATGAGAGCTACCACGGCGTGACCTATGCCGAGAAGTTCGGTCGCGAGGGCGCCTTCATTACCAAGGCAACCGCTCAGCTCATGCGCGACCTCGGCCCCATGCAGAACCCGCAGGCGGCGTTTTTCCTGAACAGCTCGCTCGAGAGCCTGCATGTGCGCATGCCGCGTCATTGCGAGAACGGCCTGGCTGTTGCCAAGTTCCTGCAGAGCCATCCCAAGGTGCGCTTCGTGAGCTATCCGGGTCTGGAGGGCGACAAGTACTATGACCTAGCTCAAAAGTACATGCCCAACGGCACCTGCGGCGTTGTGAGCTTTGGCTTTAACGGTGGTCGCGCGGCGGCAGAGACCTTTATGAAGAGCCTCAAGCTCGCTCAGATCGCCACGCATGTGGCCGACGCCCGCACTTGCTGCCTGCATCCCGCTAACGCCACGCACCGCCAGATGAACGATGAGGAGCTTATCGCCTGTGGTATCTCCGCCGACATGGTGCGCCTGTCGTGCGGCCTCGAGGACACGGCCGATCTGATTGCCGACCTTGAGCAGGCGCTTGAGCAGTGCTAGGCTAGCGTTCGTGCAAGGCGCCGATGCCGGCAGAAAGCTTCGGCGACCTTTAGCTCCGATACCGTAGGCGGGGCCCCAATCGCGACTGTTTGCAGGCGATTGGGGCCCCGTTTTTGTGTTGCGCCACTCGAAAGGATGGATATGGAGAAAACCGCAGAGCAACTGCGCCGCGAACACATCGCTCTTGAGGGAGACACCCATGGCAAGAACAAATGGGCGATTCTGTTTACGGTGCTCATCATGACGTTTATGGTGTGTCTGGATTCGACCGTCGTGACCGTGACGCTGCCCGTGATGCAAAAGGAGCTGGGCGTGGGCCTCGATCGCATTCAGCTGGTAAGCTCGGTGTATCTGCTTGCGGCTTGTGCGGCGATGCGGCTTTGTGGTGCGATGCGGCTTGTGGGGCGGGCGGGGGTCGGTCCGTGGTAGACTATCGAACAACGTTTATTAATCGCGCGGTATCGTTGCCGTGAGAAGGGGTTGCGCCATGCAGGAGCTTGAGGACCGTATTCGCCATGACGGCATCGTAAAGGCCGGTAATGTCCTTAAGGTTGATGCTTTCCTCAACCACCAGTGCGACGTTGAGCTGTTTGACCACATGGGCGCCGAGTGGGCCCGTCTGTTCGAGGATGTCGAGATTAACAAGATCCTTACGATCGAGGCTTCGGGCATTGGCATGGCTTGCATTGCGGCCCAGCATTTTGGCGGCGTGCCGGTGGTCTTTGCCAAGAAAGCGCAGTCCATCAACCTCGACGGCGAGCAGTATGCCACGACCATCTACTCCTTTACCAAGCAGAAGGAGTACCCGGTCATCGTTGGCAAGCGCTTCCTGTCCGAGGGCGACAAGGTCCTGATTATCGACGACTTCCTGGCCAACGGATGCGCGCTCGAGGGTCTTATCAAGATCTGCGAGGCTGCGGGTGCCGAGGTGTCCGGCATTGGCATTGCGGTGGAGAAGGGCTTCCAGGGCGGTGGCGATAAGCTCCGCGAGCGCGGCTTCCGTGTTGAGAGCCTGGCCCGTATCGCCGATATGGACTGTGAGAACGGCGAGATCACCTTCGCCTAGGCTCGCAACACAAGCGATTGGTATGCGATGTGACAAAGGGACTGTCCCTTTGTCACATTTTTTGTATGAGGGGGGTGTTGATATGGATGAGAACAAGATGGGATGGCGTGAGTATGCGCGCTATGTCGAGATGTCGGTCGAGGAGCTGGCGCGCGATTGCGAGGTGCAGGTGTTTCGCGCGACGGGTCCGGGCGGGCAAGGCGTGAACACGACGGACTCGGCGGTGCGCATGAAACATATCCCTACGGGGATTACCGTGACGGCGCGCGAGAGTCGCAGTCAGTTCCAAAATCGTAGCTGCTGTTTGCGTAAGCTACGCGCTGAGCTTGAGCGTCGCGGGCGTCCACCGCGTCGACGCGTAAAGACCAAGGTGCCTCAGCGCTCTCGCCAGCGCAGACTTAATGACAAGCACTTCAACGCCATTAAAAAGGCCAACCGCCGCAAGCCGGGCGGGAAGGAGTGATCTTCTCGATAAGTTGCGGTGAAATAGGGGCTGTTTTGCGGCTTTACCTGCATAAACAGTCCCTATTTCACCGCAACATAGGGGTGGTTAGCGGGTTGGACGCCAGACTTGGAGGGCGCCGGGTAGGATGTCGACTTCGATGCGCGAGGCGATAACAGGTTCGCCGTCGGCCTGGATGGGGTAGTCGGGCTCCTCAAAGGTAAGCTCGGCATGGCGGCAGCGGCGCATGCAAACCGGCGGCAACTTGGTATGGTGGCCGTCCTTGGCCGAAAGGAACATGGGAAGCGCGACCGCGCGCGGAACGGGGCCGCAGGCGTAGCAAACGTCGAGCATGCCGTCGCACGGGTCGGCGTCGGGACAGATGCGATAGCCCGAGCCATAGGTGGGGCCCAGCTGAATCGCCATGATGATCGCCCTCACGCGCTCGGCGGGCGCGCCGTCAAAGCTGACTGTCATGGGGTAGTTGCGATAGCGCAGGCCAAACTGTTCAAGTCCCGAGAGGGTGTAGAGCGGAGCGCCGGTGAGGCCCGTCTTTTTGCGCAGCTCGGTGGTGCCCAGGCCGATGGCGGCGTCAATACCGACGGAGAGCGTCTGGTCGTAGTACTCAACGGAAGCCTCGCCGCTACCGCTTGCGGGGTTCCATGAGCGAATGCGACCGATGTCCTGACGCTGCGGCTCGCAGGTGAGCAGCGCGCCAAAATCCTTGCCGGAGAAATCTTCTATACCGAGCGTTTGGGCAAAATCGTTGCCGGAACCCACGGGTAGGATGGCAAGAGCGGGGCGGGGGTCCTCCTTTTGTGCCATAAGTCCGTTGACGACCTCGTGGATCACGCCGTCGCCGCCAAGGGCGATAACGGTGCGATAGCCCTGAGCCTGTGCGGCCAGCTCCTTGGCGTGCCCCATACGCTCGGTCAATACCAGGTCAAACTGGGATGCGCGTGCAGTCATGTCCAAAAAGCGTTGCAGGCGCTCGGCAACTTCGCGCGCCGCACCCGATTGGGCGGCTGGGTTGGCGATGATGAGCGTGCGACCAAAATCAGTTGCGTGCATGGGCGACTCCCGGCATATGGCGTGACGGTGCGGTCGCGCTCGGGTCGAATTGCCCCCCGATTGTGGCTGCACGGCGAATACTTACGTCTACTCTATCAGGTCGTTGTGGCGCTCGATAGCATCCGCTACCGTACCGCCCTCATCCACTATAAGCGAACGGCGCTTGGGTGAGATGATGCGCTGGGCAGGGTACACGCCGCGGTGTCCGCCGGCGAGATAGCTGATAAAGGCCACGATGACAAAGAACCCGGCGGCCGTGCCGTGGAACAGGTCGATGGCCATCATGCAGGTGGTGATGGGCACGTTAAGGCCGGCACAGAACACGCCGAGCATGCCGAGAGCCGCCAGAAAGCTGGGGTCGAGCCCGGTAAGGCAACCGATCCAGCCACCGAGTGCCGCACCGATGCCAAACAGGGGCGTGACCTCGCCGCCTTGGAAACCGGCACCCAGGGTGAGTGCCGTTACGACGAGCTTGATGGCGGCGTCGGCGAGGGTGGTGTTGCCGGCAAACCCGGCGCCCGAAAGCCACGTGGAAAGGCCGGCGTAGTCCCAGGCGTCGAGGAGAACATAGACAGCCAAAACCACGAGTGCGCCTATAAGCGCGCGAACGAGGTAATTGGTGATAAAGCGACCGTACAGGCTCTTGACGGTTCGAACCGACCAGGCAAAGAGGCGTGCCGTCAGACCGAAGATAATGGCGCTGATAACAACGATAACGACCGTTTTGGGCGTCATGGCGGGAACGCTGGCGATGGCATTCGCTTCGTACTCGGTACCCAGGGCGAGTGATGTAAAGTAGCCGGTAAACGAGGCGACCAGGCAGTAGATCCCTGCGGTGTAGTCGATCTTGCCGATAAAGCACATCTCCATGCCAAAGAAAGCTCCGGCAAGGGGCGAACCGAATACGGCGCCAAAGGCCGACGAGATGCCGGCGAGCATGAGGTCGTGGTGGTCATGCTTTTTGAGGTGGGCGAGGCTTGAGATGTTGCTGGCGATGGTGCCGCCAATCTGCACCGCGGCTCCCTCGCGACCGGCCGATCCGCCCGTTAGGTGCGTGAGCGTGGAGCAGACGAAGGTGAGGACGGCCATGCGCTTATGGATGAGGCGTGTGCCCAGAGCGGAGTCGATGACCAGGTTGTTACCGCGTTTGGCGGCAAGACCGTGGTTTTTGTACACCCATGCGGTGGCAACGCCCACAACGGGAAGCAGCGCGTAAATCCACGTATGGTGCTCGCGATAGTCGGTCGCGATATTCAACGAGGCCAAAAACGCCCAAGCGGCAACGCCCATGGCGAGCGAGACGATGACGACGAGTACGAGCAACTTAGCGCTCGCGAGTAGGTTGTGGGCATTGCGGCGCGTGTCGGCAGCCAAGAGATGCTCGGAGCGGGTGAGCTGTTGCCTGCCTGCCATGATGACGTCGTTCAGGGAGAAAAAGCCGTCGTCGTCGAGCGGCTGGGAATGATCCTGCGCCTCGTTTGCGCTTTCGGGTTTGTCGGTAAAAGCCATACGTTCCTCTTTTAGGTTGCAACACGAGCATTATAGAACGTGCCAAACGTGACAAACCGGCAGGTCGGTTTCGGTTCTGTTTCGCGGCTTGCGGTCGACAGATGTATTCGAGAACGTGGGTCGTTTCGCCGTCGTGCGGCAGGGGATTATACTGAGACAAGCATAAAGAATTGGCGCCCCCGTTGTGCGCTGTGGCATTAAGAGGTGCATATGGCAGAGAAGCTCATTCCGCTGGAGGACGCGCAGTCGATTGTTCTGTCGCACGTTGCTCCGACCGATCTCGTCGAGATTCCCGTGTGGCAGGCTGCCGGTCTTCCCTTGGCCGAGGACGCGGTGGCCGATATCGACATTTCGCCGTTTGCTAACAGCGCTATGGACGGATATGCCGTGCGCGCCGTCGACCTCGCCAAAGCGTCCACCGATGCGCCCGTGACGCTTTCTGTCGTGGGGCACGAGGCGGCGGGCCATGTCTTTGAGGGCGCAATCGGCGCGGGCGACACGGTTCGTATCATGACGGGCGCGCCGGTACCCGAAGGTGCCGATGCCGTGGTGAAGTACGAGATTGTCGATGTGCTCGACGGTGACGGCAACGAGGGTTCGCGTGTGAGATTCTCGGCGCCTGCCAAGGTGGGGGAGAACGTTCGATCGGCTGCTGAGGAAGCGCATACTGGCGACGTCGTGATGTACGCTGGAGAGGTTGTGGCTCCGGCGGGCGCCGGCTTGCTGGCGAGCGCCGGGTATGCGAGCGTGAAGGTGCATGCCGCGCCGCGCGTGGGCATTATCTCGCTGGGGACGGAACTGGTCGCACCGAGTAACGTGCCGGCGCGCGGGCAGATTCGCGACTCCAACTCGTCGGCGTTGATGGCCGAGGCGCTCGATGCAGGAGCCGAGCCCGTGTTCTACGGCATTGCGCCCGATGATGAGCAGGCGATTGCCGAGCTGGTGCATCGCGCCGCGCAGGAGTGCGATTTTGTCATTACGAGTGGTGGCGCCTCTGCGGGTGATTACGACTATGTGACGGCGCTCGTTCGGCGCGAGGGCGAGGTGCTGTTCGACCGCATCTCGATGCGTCCCGGCAAGGCCATCACGTTTGGCCTGCTTGGGGGCAAGCCATATTTGGGACTTTCGGGCAATCCCGCGGCGGCGTATGTGGGCTTTGAGATGCTTGCCCGCCCGGCGATCCGCAAGATGCGCGGCTTTGCCGAGGGCGTGCGTCCCGTGCAGCAGGCGAAGCTCACACACGGCGTGAAGAAGCGACAGCATCGCCGCTTCTTCGATCGTGCCACGGTTTTGCGCGACCCCGAGACCGGTGAGCTGTTGGTGACCGAGGCCAAGACGCAGAATTCGGCGCTGCTCGGCACGATGCAGCGGGCCAACTGCCTGCTGCGTATTGACGAAGGCCCGTGTGACCTCAGGGCGGGCGACGTCGTGGATGTCGTGCGTGTCGACTTACCTGAGGGCGCGGTGCTATAGGAGGAACGCTATGGAGTTGAAGATTTCGATTGTGACGTGCTCGGATACGCGCGATCTTGCCCAGGACGAGGCGGGTACTGCGCTCGAGGAACTCATCGCGGCGCAGGGCTGGACGGTCGCCTCGCATGTGGTCGTGCGCGACGACGTCAGCGAGATCGGTGATGCCATTGTGGAAGCGGCCGATGAGTGCCACGCCAATGTCGTGCTCACCTGCGGCGGCACGGGCCTTTCGATGCGCGACGTGACGCCCGAGGCGACGCGTGCCGTCTGCGACCGCGATGTACCGGGTATTGCAGAGGCAATCCGTGCGTACTCCATGACCAAGACGCGCCGCGCTATGCTTTCGCGCGCCGTGTGCATGCAGCGTGGGCATACGCTTGTCATCAACTTTCCGGGATCAACGAAAGCGGCCCGCGAAAGCTGGGAGGCTGTGAGCGACCAGCTGGAGCACGCAGCTCAAATGACGGCGGGGGGCAGGCACGCCAAATAAGCGCATTACCTGCGGCGGAGTGACCTTACGGGCTGCTCCGCCTTTTTTATGCAGCGACAGTGCGGGCCGTCTCGTGGTTATCGGTAAAGGAAAATTATTAGACGAGAAATATTTATCACAAACACTATCCGTGCAAAAGTATAATCTAGTAACAGAATAAAGCTTGCGGCGGGGTGCCCGGGCGTAGCGTTCGAAAGGGTTGAACATGTTCGATACGGTTTCTCGCCGCGGGTTCGTTTCACTTTCCGCTGTCGCCGCTGCCGGCCTTGGGCTTGCCGGCTGTTCCGGCAACAAGACGTCTGGGCCGACTGGCTCCGATGCCGGCTCCGCCAAGATTTCGTCCAAGAAGGCTGTCGAGCTGCAGGTCTTTGCCGCCAACTCGCTCGAGAAGGCCCTGCCCGAGGTTCAGGTGCTCTATACCGACCAGACCGGCACCACGTTTGCCGACACGCAGTTTAAGGCGTCTGGCGACCTTGTCGAGCAGATGCGCGCCGGTGCCGCCGTCGACGTACTCATCACGGCCTCCAAGGGCACCATGGACGACGCCGAGGCCGCCGAGCTCGTCGACGCCGACACGCGTGAGGACATGTTCGTCAATGACCTCGTGGTCATTCGTGCCGAGGGCTCCGACACCAGGGTCGAGGCCATCGCCGACGTCGCGAACCTGGACGGCAAGATCGCCATCGGTGACGCCAAGATCGTTCCCGCCGGCAAGTACGCCAACCAGGCGCTGGCTTCTGTGGGTCTCTACACCGGCACCGAGGGCGACGACGGCGAGTATGCGCCCGATCTCGCCGACAAGGTGGCTCTGGCCGACAAGGTCGGCACCGCTGCGTCTTACGTCTCTACGGGCGACTGCGTGGCCGGTTTTGTCTACAGCTCCGATATCTTCCGCTACGACGGCATCGAGGAGGCCTTCGTGTGCCCCGAGGACTCGCACAAGACCATCGTGTATCCCGGCGCTGTCGCCGAGAGCTCCGAGCACGCCGACGAGGCCAAGGCGTTCATCGACTTCTGCCTGACCAACAAGAAAGCCCAGAAGATTTGGGCTAAGTACGGCTTTGAGCTTTCCGCGTAGTTCGCAACATCGCTGCATAACGATATGCTTGAGGGCGGGCGTTCTCGCGATCGCCCGCCCTCTTGATTGAACCGGCGTGTCCGCGCGCCGTTGCCCTGTGTTTGAGGAGTCGCCCGTGTCAAGGAAAACGATTCGCCTGCTCGCCGTGCTGGCTGCGGTTCTGTGCGTGCTGACCGCACCGCCCGGGGTTGCTCGGGCCGAGGCGCTCTTTACCACCGCCGATGGCCGCCAGGCGACCGAAGATTCCGCGCTTATCGATGGCGTCGGGTTTGGCCTCAACGCGTTTGAGCGCAATGCCAAGGGCACGGCCCGTTCGTTTGCGGGTCAGCCCGAGGGCTACCGTTTTCCTATCTACAAGAAGACGACCCTCGTGACGGTGACGACGCCTGAGAGCATCGTGGTCTGGCTCGACGCCCATGCCGCCAAAGACGCGGGGCTCGATATCTCAAAGGCAGATGACCAAAAGGCGCTCAAGAAGATGCTCGTGGGGCTCGACAAGTCGCACTCCATGGGTGGGGCGTTGCTGGAGGACTCTAATCTCGAATGGGTCTTTACCTCGGATAACGCGCTGGTGCAGAGCGATTACCGCTATCAGTTTAAGGTGAAGGGCGGCAACGGCGATTACTACACGGTAGTGAATGCCGCCGACGCCGCGAATGCCGAGCTAGATTTGGGTGACGGCGTCCTGTGGAGCGATAACGCCGCCCTCGTGCGGTATGCGGACGTGTCGACGACGGTGCCGCCGTCGCTGGCGGAGCGCGCCGCAGCCTTCTTGGGCGACATCGACTATCGCCCGTTTTGGGTGTCCATAAAAACGAGCGGCCTTGCCCTGCTGATCTCCTTTGCGCTGGGGCTGTTCGCCGCGTGGAAGACTATGGGTACCTCGAGTCGCATCAAGGGCCTGCTCGATTCGGTTTTTACGATTCCTATGGTGCTGCCGCCCACGGTCTGCGGCTTTCTGCTCCTCATGCTGTTTGGCCGCTCGACCGGGGTGGGCCAGTGGCTTATCGCGCACGGCATCTCGATCGTCTTTACGTGGCCGGCGGCGGTGATATCTGCCGTGGTGGTGTCGTTCCCGCTCGTCTATCGTACGGCACTCGGTGCCTTCGAGAGCCTCGACACGCAGATGCTCGATGCGGCGCGCACGCTGGGATGGTCCGAACGTCGTATCTTTGCCAAGCTTATGATGCCGCTCGGCTGGCCCTCCATCGCCGCCGGCACGGTGCTCGCCTTTGCCCGCGCAATGGGCGAGTTTGGCTGCACGCTGTTCTTTGCGGGCAACTACGCCGGTATTACGCAGACCATTCCGATTGCGATTTACTTTGAATGGATGGGCGGCAATACGTCGGTGGCCCTCTTTTGGGTCGCCGTCGTGATCATGTTTAGTTTCCTAGTCATCCTGTTCATCAACATGTACACTGCGCATTCGCAAAAGTATCGCGAGCGCGGCCTTTCCCGTGCGGAGCGCAAGCAGGCCAAGGATCTCGCCGGACGGGGCGATTCGCTCGACCCGGCGGGCGGCGATGCCTTGCGTATCGATCGCGAGGCGCTGGCCGAGCTCATGCGCGATGATGCCGCTTTGCAGGGAGGTCGATAGGCCATGTCACTCGTTTTGGATATCAAAAAGCACTATCCCGGGTTTACGCTCGACATGCAGCTTGAGGCCGGCGAGGAGCGTGTGGCGCTGCTGGGCGCCTCGGGCTGCGGCAAGAGCTGCACGCTGCGCTGCATTGCCGGCGTGGAGACGCCCGACGAGGGCAAGATCGTCGTCAACGGCATGACCTTCTTTGACTCGGCGGCGGGCATCAACCTGTCGCCTCAGGAGCGCAAGTGTGCCCTGCTGTTCCAAAACTATCAGCTCTTTCCCAACATGACGGTGGCCGATAACGTATGCGCCGGCGTAAAGGATGCGGGCGACGCCGCCGCGCGCAAAAAGCTCGCCGAGCGCTATCTGGGCATTTTCGGCCTGGCCGATTTTGCCGACCGCTACCCCGCGCGCCTTTCGGGCGGGCAGCAGCAACGCGTGGCGCTCGCCCGCATGGTGGCGGCGCATCCGGGCATTTTTATGTTCGACGAGCCCATGAGCGCGCTCGATTCCTATCTTAAGAGCGCCCTCGAGCAGAACATGCTCGACTTGTTCGATGTCTGCAACCGCACCGTGCTCTACGTGAGCCACGACATCGACGAAGCGTGCCGCCTCTGCCAGCGCATCTGCGTGATGCATAACGGGCATGTGGAGGAGATCGGATCCGTCGAGGACGTGGTCCGCCGTCCGCAGACGCTGGCGGCACTGCGTCTGACGGGCTGCAAGAACACAAGCCGGGCGCGCAAGATCGGCGACGAAGAAGTTGAGGCCCTCGACTGGGGCATGACCTTTAACGTGGGTCGCGAGGTTCCCGATAATGTGGTGTACCTGGGCATTCGCGCAAGTTACTTCCATGTGGACAACCGTGCCGAGCGGGGCCGCAACAGCTATGATTTGCACGTGGCCCGAGTGAGCGATTCGCGCTTTGAGCGCCTGGTGCTGCTGGACGTACCGCGCGTCGATGCGCCAACGCGTCTGCAGTGGAAGGTCAACAAGGTGAGCGTACCTGTCGACGAGCTGCCACAAGCAGGCGAGACGCTGCGCATGCATTTTGATGCCAGTAGGATCCATTTGGTCTGTCGATAGCGCCGGGTAATGCCGTCGGGGATATAAGTCTCGGCGGCTTTGCCTTACCGTTCGCCGAATGAGGGATGACAAACTCTTATCAATTAAGATAATTATTTATTAAACGACGGCACACGATGCTGTCGTACGACGATGCCGCGGGGGCTGCAAGCGTGGCTCTGTGTGGTACGTCCGACGAGGTGATTCCCGAGGGCGAGAAGGTGCTGCCGGCAAATCTGTGTCCGCTCATCAAGTCGACGTACGGCTTTGCCTGCTCGCAAAAGTGCCCGTTTACGTACTTTAGCGACATGATCATCGGCGAGACCACCTGTGACGGCAAGAAGAAGATGTACGAGCTGCTGGGGGAGCTTAAGCGCACGCACATTCTGCATCTTCCTCAGGGTCGCGACCGCGCCTACGAGCGTGAAGGCTGGTACGAGGAGTGCCGCCTGCTCAAGGAGGAGCTCGAGGGCTTCTACGGCGGCTAAGGCCGCTGTGGTCGATGGGGTGGATTCGGTGACGTGGACCTGCGTGCAGCCAACCGGGTTCTCCTCGGTCGATGCTTCCGAGCGGCTGCGCGAGGCACTGGCAGCGGCTGGCTATGACGTGGCTGCCGACCTGGCGCGTTCCGGCGAGCCCACCAAGATCAGCAGCATGTGCACGGTGTTTGCCGAGAGCGAGGTCATTAGTCTGATCGGCCGCGGCGAGCCGCGCGAGAACATTGCGCGTGGCGTGATCGACAGCGTCGTGTCGCGTGCGGCGACCATGGCCTCGCAAGCCGCGGGCGCCCCGTACTATCTGACCGGTGGTCTGTGCGAAAACGCCTATGTCGTCGAGCGTCTTGGCGCATTGGTGGGCTCGCCAGTCACCACCTCGCCCCAGGCCCGCTTTGCCGGTGCCATCGGCGCGGCCATTCGAGCCCAGGCGCTCGCGTAGGGGGCCGGTGCGATAAATTGCCCGCTCTCGGCGCCGTCATGCGTATACTGGGAGGAACTGATTGACCGATGAGAGGAGGTATCGATGGCTGACGATCTCATGAAGCTCACGCAGATGACTGCCGCGAGCGGTTGAGCCGCTAAGTTGGCTCCTGGAGCCCTCGCCCAGGTCCTGGGCGACTTACCCAATGTGCATAACGACAACCTGCTCGTGGGGTTCGATACCTCCGACGATGCGAGCGTCTTCCGCGTTGGCGATAACTTGGGCCTCGTGCAGTCCATCGACTTCTTCCCACCGATGGTCGATGACCCGTTCCTGTTTGGCCAGATCGCCGCGGCAAACTCGCTGTCGGACATATACGCCATGGGCGGACGGCCGAGCCATGCCATGAACCTGCTTTGCATACCCAGTTGCCTGGGCGTTGAGGTTGCCGGCCAGATTCTGGCGGGCGGCGCCGACAAGTGCGTCGAGGCCTGCTGTGCCATCGCGGGCGGCCACACCATCAACGACGACGAGCCCAAGTACGGCCTGTCCGTGAGTGGCTTTGTCGCGCTTGACCGTATGCTCGCCAACAGCGGCGCACGCGTAGGCGATGTTCTGCTGCTGACCAAGGCGATCGGCTCGGGCATCATCACTACGGCCATTAAGGGCGAGCTCATCGAACAGGACGAGGCCGCAGCCATGTTTGACTCGATGCGGACCCTCAACGAGGCTCCGATTCGTCTGGCCGAGGACCTCGAGCTTCATGGCTGCACCGACATCACGGGCTTTGGCCTGATCGGACATGCGTGCGAGATGGCCGAGGGCTCGGGCGTGCAGATTGAGCTTGTGTCGGGGGCGGTGCCGCTCTTTGACCAGGTGCTCGACATGGCACGCCTTGGCATTATCCCTGCCGGCGCCTACCGCAACCAGGACTTCTTTGGCCCGCGCGTGGCAGTCGACGATGGTCTGGAGCCGGGGATGCTCGACGCGCTGTACGATCCGCAGACCTCGGGCGGCCTGCTTATCGCGGCACCTGCTGCCGATGTGGATGAGCTTGCGCGCCGTCTGCATGCCGAAGGACGTATCGCCTCCGTCGTCGGCCGCGTGTGCGAGCCGGTGCCGGGCGGTTCTGCCGTCCACGTTGTCCGCTAGCCCGCACGTTTATGTAACTGTTTACCGTTCTCTAGAACGGTTCTTTCGAAAGGAAAAGCTATGTCTACCAAGATTGAAGTCAATGCCATGGGCGATGCCTGCCCGCTGCCCGTCGTCAAGACACTCAAAGCCCTGAAGCAGCTCGATGGCGAGGGCGTTGTCGTGACCTCGGTCGATAACGAGACCGCCGTCAAGAACATCTCCAAGATGGCGCAGGAGAAGGGCTGCACGGCCTCGTTCGAGAAGGTTTCTGACGCCGAGTGGCACGTGACCGTGGCGACCGCCGGTGCCGTGGCCGTTGCGGACCCCGAGCAGGACGGTGCTGCCTTCTGTGATGCCAGCGCCGGCAAGGGCAAGCTCGTCATTTCCGTCTACACCGACTGCATGGGCCGCGGCGACGACGAGCTGGGCCACAAGCTCATGAAGGCGTTTATCTTTGCCGTGACGCAGCAGGAGGAGCTGCCCGCGACCATGCTGTTCTACAATGGCGGCGCCAAGCTCACCGTCGAGGGCTCGCCGGTGCTCGATGACCTGAAGGGCCTGGCCGAGCAGGGCGTCGAGATTCTCACCTGCGGTACCTGCCTGGACCATTTTGGCATTAAAGACCAGCTTGCGGTGGGCGAGGTCACCAACATGTACGTGATCGTGGAGAAGATGGAGCAGGCCGTGCGCGTCGTGCGCCCGTAGCGTATTGGTTGGAGTTGCCATGAGGGAGAAGCGTCCGGCGCTTGTCATCACGTTTCCCACCACGGCGGCCGCCATGGGGTGCGAGACCCTATGCATCGAGCGCGGCCTCCCCGGGCGCACGATTCCCGTGCCCGGGGAGGTCGCTGCCGGCTGCGGCTTGGCGTGGAAGGCGCTGCCTGCCGATGAGGAGCTGCTGCGCGCCGAGCTTGCCGCAGCTGGTGTTCCCACCGAGGGCTTTACGGTGATTGACATGTGGGAGGTCGTGCGATGATCTATCTGGATAACGCGGCGACGACCATGCTCAAGCCGCAGGCGGTCATCGATGCCGTGACGCAGGCGATGTGCTCGCTCGGCAATGCCGGGCGCGGCGCGACGTCAGGTGCGCTCGATGCGGCTCGTACGATTCACGGTTGCCGTGCCAAGCTCGCGCGCCTTTTGGGTTGCCCCAGAGCGGACCATGTGTGCTTTACGCTCAACTCCACGGCTGCGCTCAACACCGCCATCTGTGGCGTGGTGTGCCCCGGCGACCGTGTGGTCACGACGGTGCTCGAGCACAACTCGGTGTTACGCCCGCTCAATCGCCTGGCGGCGGAACAGGGTGTGGCGGTTGAGCATGCGGGCTGCGACGCGAACGGCGTGCTCGACTACGACGAGCTCGAGCGGTTGGTGACGCCGGGCACGCGCGCTGTGGTGGTGACGCACGCCTCCAATGTGACCGGCAACGCGGTCGACATTGCGCGCGTAGCGGCCATGGCCCATGCGGCAGGTGCGCTGGTGATCGTCGATGCCTCTCAGTCTGCCGGCACGGCGAAGATTGACATGGATGCCATGGGGCTCGATGTCGTGTGCTTTACCGGCCACAAAGGGCTCATGGGACCTCAAGGCACCGGCGGCCTGGCCGTGGCGGAGGGCATTGACGTGGCGCCGTGGGCCATGGGCGGCACCGGTGTACACAGCTTCGATGCGCTGCAGCCGCTTGAGTGGCCCACGCGCCTTGAGGCGGGCACGCTCAACGGCCATGGCATCGCGGGCCTTTCTGCCGGCCTCGACTTTATCGAGGCACAAGGCGGGGTCGAGGCGATTGCGGCGCATGAGCGCTCGCTTGCAGAGCGCTTCCTCGCCGGTGTGCGCGAGATTCCGGGGATTAAGCTCTACGGTGCCTTTGACCAGCCCGTGCGCTCGGCGATCGTCTCACTCAACGTGGGCGATATCGACTCTGCCCAGATTTCGGATGCGCTCATGCAGGGGTGGGGGATTGCGACGCGCCCCGGCGCCCATTGTGCCCCGCTCATGCACCGCGCGCTCGGGACTGAGCGTCAGGGTGTCGTTCGTTTCTCGTTTGGGTATTTCAACACGGACGGGGAAGTCGACACCGCGATTGACGCGCTCCGCGATTTAGCCTGCTAGAGCGTATATACTTGCGGGACGGGTCTTTTGCCCGTTCCGTTTTTGTTTCGACCCGAAAGGTGGTCCCATGGCCTCATCCGCCCCGCGCGGCCTGCGCTCCGACCATGTCGTTACCGTCGGCATCGCCCTGTTCTCGATGCTCTTTGGCGCCGGCAACCTCATTATTCCGCCGCTGTTGGCGCTGCAGGCAGGCTCTGCCACACCGCTCGCCATGCTCGGCTTTCTCATCGCCGCCATCGGCCTACCCGTCATGGGTTTTATCGCCGTGGCGCTTGCCGGAACGGCGCGCGAGCTGGCCGGGCGTGTGCATCCTAAGTTTGGCGAATTCTTCGTTGCGGCGGTGTATCTAGCCATCGGCCCGTGCCTGGCTATTCCGCGCACGAGCTCCACGGCCTTCGAGATGCTGGTGCCGCTGCTGCCCGAGGGCGTCTCGCTCGGCACGGCACGTCTGGTGTTTGCCATCGGGTTCTTTGTCGTCGCGTTTGCGCTCACGCTGCGTCCGGGCGTCATCACGCGCGTGCTCGGCCGCATTACGGGCCCCGCGCTCATTGCGCTCATCGTGCTGGTCGTGGGTGCCGCCGTGGTCTCGCCGTTGGGACCGGCTGCCGCGCCGCAGGCTCCCTACGATGCCGGTGCTGCCGTGCAGGGCTTTTTGACCGGCTACCAGACCATGGACCTGCTCGCTTCGCTCGCCTTTGGCATTATCATCGCCGAGACCATCCACGAGCTGGGCGTGACCGATGACAGGCGCGTGGCCTTCGAGATCTCGCGTTCCGGTGTGATCGCCGGCGTGCTCATGGCCATCATCTACTGCGGCCTGGCGCTTGCCGGCATGCAGCTCGGCACGGTTATGCCCGACGCCACCAACGGCGCCGCCATCCTTGCCCGCTCTGCCTCCATGCACTTTGGCCTTGCCGGCACGGTCGTGGTCTTTGCGATCTTTTTCCTCGCCTGCATGAACGTGTGCATCGGCCTCATCAGCTGCTGCTCGCGCTACTTCTGCGAGACGTATGTGGTCGAAGGGGGAGCGGGGGCTTCCGAGGAGGCTATGCGCCGTCCCTTTGCGGTTCTCGCCTTTGTGTTCGCGGCGTTTTCTTGCGTGCTCTCCAACGTGGGCCTCGACGCGATCCTCATGTTCTCGGTGCCCATGCTCAACGCCCTGTATCCCGTTGCCATCGTGCTGGTGCTTATGGGCCTGGTGCACGGTTTTTGCGATGCGCATCCGCGGGTGTGGGTTTGGGTCGGCGGCGTCGTCGCGGTGCAGAGCGTGATCACCTCGGTCCGCGACGCGTTCTTTGCGGGCGCGTGGCTGCCGTTCGATGCGCTGCCGCTGGCAGATATCGGCGCTGCGTGGGCGCCGGTCGCTGTGGTGGCGTTTGTGATCGGTCTGGTTCATAGCCAGTTTGTCGCACATTCGAGGAGCTAGGGTATCGTCGCTTGCACAGGCGGGAAGTCTCCCCTATAATTTCCTTCGCTTTGGGACACGCAAGGTTTAGACCTTAGCTGCTCAACACCTTCGGGACGTGGCGCAGTTTGGTAGCGCGCCTGCTTTGGGAGCAGGATGTCGCAGGTTCAAATCCTGTCGTCCCGACCATATCTTGCGGGCGTAGTTCAATGGTAGAACCCCAGCCTTCCAAGCTGATGACGCGGGTTCGATTCCCGTCGCCCGCTCCATAGGATAGTTTTAACGGCTTTGGCTCTATTTGGTGCCAGAGCCGTTTTCATAAGCGTGCCGGGCGACGGGAATCGAACCCGGCAGGGTGCGAAGCCGAGAAAATGCGTGAGCATTTTCCAGCGCAGCGAAACAAGGGTTTGCGAAGCAAACCCTTGGACTTCCCGTCGCCCGCTCCATAAGATTGATGAATGGCTCTGCTTCCTTTTGGAAGCAGAGCATTTTCATATACATGCCGGAGACCCCACATCCCCTCCTAAGTTGCGGTGAAATACGGACTGTTTTCCGGCTTTTATGGCCCATGTAGTCCGTATTTCACCGCAACTTGCACCTGAGCTTCAGGTTGAGATTGCTCGGCCAGGAAACGCCGGCTATTATCTGGCAGATTATGGTTGGCACGTGCCGTCGCTACTCGAGGCCTGCGATGCGCTGCTCGACGAGCGCGGTTTTCGCGGGTCGGCCAAGGCCGGCATCTCGGTGTTTGACGACGACTTTGGCCTGCATGCTCAGCAGGTGGCACCATCCGCCTGCTCGACAAACACGACGTAGCCCGCAAGTCGATGTTCACCACGCATTCGCTCCCTTTGTCGATTCTGATCGAAGAAATCGAGCAATCGTGCGATGATATCTTCTTCATAGGGATTCAGCCGGGCGACACGGAGTTCTACAACCCCATGTCCCCGGAAGTCTTTGACGCCGTTGACGCCGTGTACGATGCCGTGGCCGCCAGCGACTTTTCCCATTTTGTCCGCTTGGGACAGGAGCTGTAGCAACGCTTGTCCCTGGTGATTAGGAAAGAAGTGATTGACATGGCAGATTCCAAGGTGGAGTACCCTGCTCCCGATTGCCTGGCGCCCGCCGCAATCGAGGCCAAGACCGAGGCTGCCGGCGTGACCAAGGCTAACCTGCCGGTCGATAAGGCCTTTCTGTTGGCAATGTTCGCCGGTGCGTTTATCGCCTTCGGCGGTCTATTCTTTACGGTGTTTTTGAGCGACAGCACGCTGGGCTGGGGCGCCCAGCGCGTCGTGGGCGGCCTGTGCTTTTGCCTGGGCCTGGTGCTGGTGCTGGTGTGTGGCGCCGAGTTGTTCACCGGTAATTCGCTTATGGTCTGCGCGCTCAAGAGCAAAAAGATCACCCTGGTCCAGATGCTCAAGGCTTGGGTCGTTGTATGGCTTGGCAACTTTGCCGGTGCCTTGTTCATCGTCTTTTTGGTGTACATGGCCGGCGTTTACAAGCTCAACGGCGAGGCGGTCGCCAATTCCATGGTGAGTGTCGCCGCCGGCAAGGTGACGATCGACTGGCTGACGATCTTCTTCCGCGGCATCCTGTGTAACATCTTTGTGTGCCTGGCCGTGTGGATCGGTACCGCCGGCAAGACCGTGGTCGATAAGGTCGTGGGCATTCTGCTGCCCATCGCCGCCTTTGTGGCCTGCGGTTTTGAGCACTGCGTTGCCAATATGTACTTTTTGCCCATGGGTGCCGTGATGCACGCGTGCGGCTATGGTGCCGATGTCGCCGGCGCCGATGCGCTCAACGCCGCGGGCATTGCGTTTAACCTGTCCGCCGCCACTCTGGGCAACATCGTGGGCGGTGCGGTTCTGGTCGCGCTCGGCTACTGGTTTATCTACGCCAAGAAGTCTGAGGCGTAGGGTACCGTCTGTTTGACGTTCGAACGATTGATTCACCTTTGGTTTTGAAAGGCCGCACATGAGCGATAGCCAGAACATGTCCGATGAGGTTCGCGCCCGCCTGCGCGCCATTCCCTCCGTCAACGAGCTGCTCGCCGAGTGGCCGGTAGTGAAGGCGGCGGGGGAGACCTGCGACGCGGTGGTGCATGCCGCCGTCACGGCCGAGCTCGACGAGGAACGCGCCGCCATTCGCGCCGGTGCCGCCCCGCGCTCTAAGCGCGACCTGGCCTCGGCGATCGAGTGGCGTGCGCACCGCTCCGCGCTGCCGAGCCTGCGCCCTGCCGTCAACGCCACGGGCGTGGTCATCCATACCAACTTGGGCCGCGCCCCGCTCGCGGAGTCAGCGGCAAAGGCCGTGGCCGAGGTTGCGCGCGGGTACAGTACGCTCGAGTACAGCGTGGACACCTGCTCGCGCGGGTCGCGCAAGGAACACGCCGCGCAGCTGATCCGCTCGCTCACCGGTGCCGAGGACGCGCTTGTGGTCAACAACAACGCCGCCGCGGTGCTGCTGGTGCTGGCTACCCATGCCGCAGGCAAGGAGGTCATCGTTAGCCGCGGCGAGCTTGTCGAGATCGGCGGCAGCTTTCGCATCCCCGATGTCATGGCGTCTTCGGGCGCCAAGCTCGTCGAGGTCGGCGCCACCAACCGCACGCACCTAGCAGATTATGAGCAAGCCATCACGCCCGATACGGCCATGATTCTCAAGGTCCATCCTTCCAACTATCGCATCGAGGGCTTTCACGAGGAAGTGAGCTCTCGGGAGCTTGCGGCGCTTGCTCACAAGCATGGCCTGCTGTTCTATGAGGACCAGGGGTCGGGCGCGCTCCTGCCCGATGACATCCTGGTGCGCGGTGGCGAGGAACCCACGCCGGCTTCGGTCGCGGCGGGGCTCGATATCGTGTCGTGCTCGGGCGATAAGCTTCTGGGCGCGGCGCAGGCGGGCATCATCATGGGCCGTCGCGATCTGGTCCAGGCTTGCGGCGCACATCCGCTCATGCGCGCTCTGCGTCCGGGCAAACTGGCTCTGTCGGCGCTCGAGGCCACGCTGCGTATCTACATGGACGGGGCGGATGCGGCCCATCGCGATATTCCGGTGCTCAGCATGCTTACGCTGCCGCAGGCCCATTTGGAGCGACGTGCCCGCAAGCTGCGCGATCGTATGGTCGCCGGGCTCGATAAAGCCGGTTGCCCGTGCGCCGTTCAGGTGGAGATCGTCGAGGAATCGTCGACCCCCGGTGGCGGCTCGCTGCCTACCATGGAGCTGCCCACGATGTGCGTTGCCGTGCGTCTTGTTGACGCGCGCCTGACGGTCGATGCACTCAAGCGCTCGCTTGTCCAGGACTTCGACACGCCGGTCGTCACGCGAACCTCGCACGATCGCATTTTGTTTGACGTCCGTACGCTCGTGGGCGACCGCGATATCGAGACGGCGGCGTCGACGCTTGCCGCATGCGTTGAGAAGGCGCTTGCTCGATGAGTGAGGTCCAGGCGCTGGTGGAGTGTCCCGTTATCGTTGGCACGGCGGGCCACGTCGACCACGGTAAGTCGGCATTGATCGAGGCACTGACCGGCAAGAATCCCGACCGTCTGGAGATTGAGCGTCGTCGAGGTATGACCGTTGAGCTTGGCTTTGGCGAGCTGGCGCTGCCGAGTGGCAAGATTGTCGGCCTGGTCGACGTGCCTGGCCATGCCCACTACCTGCGCGCCATGGTGCAGGGCGCCACGGGTATCGACGTGGCCGTGCTGGTGGTTTCGGCCGTCGAGGGCGTGATGCCGCAGACCCGCGAGCACGTGCATGTGCTGGAGCTGCTGGGCGTTACGCATATGGTGGTCGCGCTGACGATGTGCGACCTGGCCGATGCCGAGATGACCGAGCTTGCCGAGCTCGATGTCGATGACTTTTTGTCGGGTACCGTGTTTGCGGGCGCGCCGATTGTGCCCGTGTCGTCCAAGACGGGCGAGGGGATCGACGGGCTGCTTGCGGTGCTCGACGAGCAGGTTGCCGCTTGCTGGGATTCCTGCCGCGACCGTTCCGATCGGAGCGATGCCGCGTCTCGCCTGCCGATCGACCGCTGCTTTACGATCAAGGGTGTCGGCACCGTCGTTACGGGAACGCTGCACGATGCGCCGGTTGCGGTGGGCGACGAGCTGATGGCTTTGCCGTCGCGTACGGTCTGTCGTGTGCGCGGGATTCAGGTGCATGGCGATACGCCGCGCGCGCTGCCTGGGCAACGCGTGGCGCTCAACCTGGTCGGTGACGGTGTCGCGGCGCTTGACCGTGGTGAGATGCTGGGCGTGGAGGGTCGCTTTGGTCAGACGTTGCGCTTTATGATGACGTTTACCTACCTGGGCCGCGAGGGCGCCAAGCCGCGCGTGCTCGAGTCGGGCGCGCGCGTGCACGTGATGGCCGGCACGGCCGAGGTCATCGGCCGCGTCATGCTTTTGGAGGGCGAGGCCCCCATGGCGGTGGGCGAGACCCGTACCGTGCAGGTGCGCCTGGAGGAGCCATTGCCGCTGCGCGCCGGAGACCATGCCGTGGTGCTGTCGTATTCGCCCGTTATGCTCATCGGCGGCGGGCGTGTGCTGCTTTCGCGCTGCCGTCGCTCGCGTGAGCTTTCGGCCGGCGAGCGTGCGCTGTTTGCGGCGCTTGAAGCCGGCGATGCCGTTGCTGGCGTAGACGCGTGGCTGGCGCTGCAAGCGCTGCCGGTTGCGGCGGCTGATGTTGCCGAGGCGCTCGATCTTGTTGCCGGTGAGGCCGATGCCGCGCTGGGCGAGTTGGTGGCGCGAGGTGTTGTTTGCGAGCTTGCCGGCTCGGGCGGCACGTTGTATGCGAATGGCGCCGTGCTCGATGCCGCCATGGACGTGCTGGCGGCGACCCTGTCTGCCATGCACGCGGCGGCTCCCAAGGAGACGGGCTTTACGCCCGGCGCCGTTGCCCATGCTGCGTGGCCTGCCGCCGATGAAGGCGTTGCCGCGGCTCTGATTGCCGAGGGCTGCTCGCGTGGCGTGTGCGCCGCCGAGGGCGCCGAGGTATTCGACCCGCACTCCGCTGCCGCCGCGGCGCGTGTGGTGCGCGAGGCGTGTGAGCGCATTGTGGCGCTGCTCGACGGGGCCGGCCTCGATGCGCCGACGCTGCCCGAGGTGGGTGAGCGACTACAGCTCGACCGCGACACCATGACGCGCGCCCTGCGCGAGCTTTCGCTCAACCGCTCGATCGTTAAGGTCGAGCGCGACGTTGCCCTGTCTGCCATCTCGGAAGCCCATGCGCGCGAGCTTGTCGCCGCTGCCATTGAGGCAGCCGGCGGCGCTGCCACCACGAGCGTGCTGCGCGAGGCGCTGGGCGTGTCGCGCAGACGTGCCATCAGCATCTTGGAGCACCTGGATGCCGTGCGCTTTACGGTGCTCGACAAGGAAGCCGGCGGCCTGAGGTCCCTACGCTAGACTGGCTGCTCGGTTTGGTAAAATACCGCCGCACTTGGGAACGGATGGGCTCCGGTGGGCTCCGCGGTCCTCAAAACCGTTGCGAGGCGTGCAAAACGTCTTGGATGTGTTCGATTCACATACGTTCCCGCCACACGCTACCAGCGCTTTTGTGCTCGCGGTCTTGCTGCGTGCCGCAAAGGCGCTGTTTTGTTTTTGTGCGGGTCGGCCGTGTCGTCTGTCTTGCCGCCGGTGTGCCCGGGCGCATCATGTGTCCCCAATGTGGTGGTTTGGAACATGTGGACGAAACAGCTTCGAAACACGCGATTTGTACGTCGGGCGCTCAAAAACGCTTCTACCTGCATCGTAATCAAAATGAAACATCTGCTCGTCGGCTTATGCGAAACTTTGCTGCAACAGTGCGATATTATCCATACACGATAAAGTTCGCGGCGCATGGGGTGCCGTGACCGACATTTTCGTTTCCCATCATTGGAGGAAGCATGAGCTACACGCAGAAAGTTCTCGAAGAGCTCAAGGCCCGCTATCCCGAGCAGCCTGAGTTCATCCAGGCCGCGACCGAGATCCTCGGCACCATCCAGCCGGCGCTCGACGCCCACCCCGAGTACGAGGAGGCCGCCCTGCTGGAGCGTCTCGTCGAGCCCGAGCGCATCGTCATGTTCCGTGTTCCCTGGGTCGACGATCAGGGCAAGGTTCAGGTCAACCGCGGTTACCGCGTCGAGTTCAACTCTGCCATTGGACCCTACAAGGGCGGCCTGCGCTTTAACCCGACGGTCACCCTGGGTATGCTCAAGTTCCTGGGTCTGGAGCAGATCCTCAAGAACAGCCTGACCACCCTTCCCATGGGCGGCGGCAAGGGCGGCTCCGACTTTGACCCCAAGGGCAAGTCCAACAACGAGATCATGCACTTCTGCCAGTCCTTCATGACCGAGCTCTATCGCCACATTGGCCCCAACACCGACGTTCCCGCCGGCGACCTGGGCGTTGGCGGCCGCGAGGTTGCCTACATGTTCGGTCAGTACAAGCGCCTGACCAACGAGTGGACCGGCGTCCTTACCGGCAAGGGCCTCTCCTTTGGCGGCTCGCTCGCCCGTACCGAGGCCACCGGTTACGGTCTGGTCTACTTTGTGGACGAGTACCTCAAGAGCCGCGGCGACTCCTTCGAGGGCAAGAACGTTGTCGTTCACGGCTCCGGTAACGTCGCTATCTACGCGGTCCAAAAGGTCGCCCAGCTCGGCGGCAAGGTGCTCGCCTGCTCCGATACCCACGGCTGGGTCGAGGATCCCGACGGCATCGACTACACCGTGCTCGAGCACGTCTACAACAAGAAGCGCTCCGGCCACGACAAGGGCGTCACGCTCGCCATGTATGTTGACGAGAAGCCCAACGCCGTGTGGCACGAGGGCGACGGCCGCGGCGTGTGGCAGTTGCCCTGCGACATCGCGCTGCCCTGCGCTCGCGAGAACACGCTGCTGCTCGAGGACGCCCAGGCGCTCGTCGCCAACGGCTGCAAGGTGGTCGGCGAGGGCGCGAACATGCCCACGACCATCGAGGCCACGACTTACTTCCAGGAGAACGGCGTCGCCTTTATGCCCGGTAAGGCTGCCAACGCCGGCGGCGTGCTCGTGTCCGGCCTGGAGATGAGCCAGAACGCCGAGCACCTGTCCTGGACCTTCGAGGAGGTCGACGGCAAGCTCGAGCAGCTCATGCGCGGCATGTTCCACAACGTGGACGACACCGCCAAGGAGTACGGCCAGGAGGGCAACTTTGTCATGGGCGCTAACATCGCCGGCTTCCTGAAGGTCGCCGACGCCATGCTCGCCCAGGGCGTCTGCTAAATCTTCGCTTGACATAGCATGTGATGAGGCTCCCAGCCATCCGGCTGGGAGCCTTTTTCTATGGTGGCGAGGGCTGTGCGCCCTCGTTTGGTACACTTAGAGGTACTGGACAAGTGAAGAGATGGGGGAGAACGTGCTCAAGTTCGGTACCTACGTTCGCGTTGGAAACGCGGCCGAAGCCTATGAGCTCTTACAGAAGAACCGCAACAACAAGATTGTGGGCGGCGGCATCTGGATGCGCCTGGGTTCGCGTCGCGTGGCGACGGCGATTGACCTTTCGGCCTGCGGACTCGATCAGATCGAGGAGACCGAGACCGAGTTTCGCATCGGTGCCATGTGCACCCTGCGCCAGCTCGAGCGCCATGCCGAGCTCAACGCGCTTGTCAACCATGTCTTTGAGTTCGCCGTCCACGATATCGTGGGCGTGCAGCTGCGCAACACCGCCACGGTGGGCGGCAGCATCTACGGTCGCTTTGGTTTCTCGGACGTGCTCTCGGCCTTTTTGGCGCTCGATTCGTACGTTGAGCTGACGGGTGCCGGCCGCGTGCCGCTCGCCGAGTTCGTGGATATGGGTTACGTGCGCGACGTGATCGAGCACGTGGTGGTCGTTAAGCACGATTACCGCGCAAGCTACGAGGCCGTGCGCAAGGCCGCGACCGACTTCCCCTCCTTAAACGTCACCGCTGCCTGGTGGGACAACAGCTGGCATGTCACCGTGGGCGCACGCCCGCTGCGCGCGACCCTGCTGCAGGGCGAGGCGTGCGGCCTGGTGAGCGAGCAGCCTTCCGAGGACGAGCTGCGCGCCCTGGCCGCGTCCGTACGCGCACTGAGCTACGGCACCAACCTGTGGGGCTCGGCCGACTATCGCCGTTGCATCTCGGCGCCGCTTGCCGTGCAGGCCGTGCGCCGCGCCGCCGGCATCGAGCTTTCGGCCTCGCTTGCCCGCGAGCTCGAGGGCGTGCAAGTGCCTAAGTTTGCCACGGACGAGTATTCCTGCCGCCGCGTGCCCGGCGTCGATTCTAGCGAGGTGCGCTAATGGCTGCCAAACTCATCGATCTTTCCTTTACGCTCAACGGCCGCAAGGTCAAGGTTCAGATTGCCCCCGACACCATGCTCTTTGCGCTGCTGCGCGAGCAGGGCTGCGCGTCGGTGCGCTGCGCCTGCGAGACTACTAACTGCGGTCTGTGCACGGTGTGGCTCGACGGCGACCCGGTGCTGAGCTGCTCGGTTCCCGCTGCGCGCGTCGAGGGCCGCTCCGTCACCACGCTCGAAGGCCTCAAGGCCGAGTCCGAGGCGCTCGCCCACGCAATGGCTGCCGAAGGCGCCGAGCAGTGCGGTTTTTGCGCCCCCGGCCTCATCATGAACGTGCTGGCGCTTGCCCGCGCCGCCAAGGAGGACCCGAGCCTCGTCGCCACGCGCGAAGAGCTCTCGCGCCAGCTCGCCGGCAACCTCTGCCGTTGCAGCGGCTACGAGAGCCAGCTGCGCGCCATCGTCCGCTTCCTTAACGAGTCCGGCGTGCAGGTGGGCTTTGAGATGCCCGAGCTTCCGGTCAACGACACCAGCTGCGATGGTGTCTCGTACAAGCAGATCACCCATAAGCAGCCCAAGAAGGACTCGAAGGCCCTGCTCGAGGGGCGTCCCGTCTACACAGGAGACCTGGTGCCCGCCGGCGCCCTTATCGTCAAGCTCAAGCGCAGCCCGTATGCCCGTGCCAAGATCCGCTCCATCGATACGTCGCGCGCCCTGAAGGTGCCCGGCGTGGTGGGCGTCTACACCTACGAGGACGTGCCCAAGCGCCGCTTTACCATCGCCGGCCAGAGCTATCCGCAGCCGAGCCCCTACGACCGCCTGATCCTCGAGAACCTGGTGCGCTACCAAAACGAGGAGGTGGCGATCGTCGCCGCCGAGACCGAGGAGGCCGCCGACAAGGCACTCAAGCTCATCAAGGTCGACTACGAGGTGCTCGAGCCCCTGCTCGACTTTACCCAGGCGCTCGATAACGACATCGTGGTCCACCCCGAGGGCGACGTGACCTTTATGTTCCCGCAGGGCGGCGACGTTGCTCGCAACCTGGTGTGCAGCGGTACCAGCGATTTTGGCGACCTGGACGAGGCCTTCGCCCAGAGCGACATCGTCTTTGAGCGCACTTACACCAGCCAGGCCACGCAGACCGCGCCCATGGAGACCTTCCGTGCCTTCGCGACGACCGACGCGTTCGGCCGCATCTCGGTGACCACCTCCACGCAGGTGCCCTTTCATGTGCGCCGCATGGTCGCGCAGTCGCTCGACATTCCGCAGTCGCAGGTGCAGGTTATTAAGCCGCGCATCGGCGGCGGCTTTGGCTCCAAGCAGACGGGCTGCTGCGAGATCTTCGTGGCGTTCGTGACGCAGCAGACTGGCCGTCCGAGCTATTGCTGCTACACCCGCGAGGAGACCATCACTGCGGGCAACTCGCGTCACCAGATGCAGATGACCGTCAAGCTGGGCGCCATGAAAGACGGCACCATCACGGCCATCGACCTGCACACGTTGTCCAACGCCGGCGCGTATGGCGAACATGCCACCACGACGATCGGCCTCTCGGGTCACAAGAGCCTGCCCATCTACAACCACGTGAAGGCGAGCCGCTTTAGGTGGGACGCCGTCTACACCAACACCAACCGCGGCGGTGCGTATCGCGGCTACGGCGCCACCCAGGGCCAGTTTGCCGTGGAGAGCGCCGTCAACGAGCTCGCCGACATGCTGCACATGGATCCCGCCGACCTGCGTCTTAAGAACATCGTGCGCGAGGGCGAGATTATGCCGCAGTACTACAACGAAAAGCTCAACGCCTGCGCGCTCGACCGCTGCCTGCTGCGTGCGATGGACATGATCGGCTGGCGCGACAAGCCGCTGGCCGTGGACCTGGGCGACCGCGTGCGTGCTCTGGGCTGCGCGCTCACCATGCAGGGCTCGGGCATTTCCAATGTGGATATCGCCGGCATCGACATGCGCCTGGAAGAGGACGGCTTCATTACCATCGGCACCGGAGCCACCGATAACGGCATGGGCGTCGACACGATCCTGGCGCAGATTGCCGCCGAGGAGCTGGGCGTGGAGAGCTCGCTTATCGTGGTGCGCGGCGTGGACACCGACGTCTCGCCGTTCGATGCCGGCTCGTACGCGAGCTCGGGCACGTACGTGACGGGCCTGGCAGCCAAGAATGCCGCGACCGAGCTGCGCGAGAAGATCTGCGCCAAGGCCGCCCAGATGTGGGACGTGGACGCCGCCGACGTGGTCTTCGACGGCCAGTACGTGCGTCTGTCTGACGAGCGCGCCGCTCGCGAGTGCGGCCGCTACCTCACGCTGCGCGACTTTGCCAACCTGTGCGTAAAGAACATCGCGGGCGGCGACGCGCTCACCTCGCATGCTTCTGCCTGCCTGCCCGTTTCGCCTCCGCCGTTTATGGCCGGCATTGCCGAGGTCGAGGTTGACAAGGCCACCGGCAAGGTGACTGTGGTGGACTATGCGGCGGCTGTGGACTGCGGCACCGTGATCAACGAGGCGCTCGCGCGCGTCCAGGCCGAGGGCGGCATTGCCCAGGGCATCGGTCACGCACTCTACGAGATTGTCGAGCACGACGACCGCGGCCGCCTGCGCACCGGTAACTTTATGAGCTACAAGCTGCCCACGCGCCTGGATATCGGCAGCATTCGCGTGGCCTTTGAGCCGAGCTACGAGCCGACGGGCCCGTTTGGCGCCAAGTCGATCGGCGAGGTCGTCATCAACACACCGCTCGCCGCCGTTGCCTCGGCCGTGGCGCACGCCACCGGCCACCAGGTTCGCTCGCTGCCGATCACGCCCGAGAAGGCCCTGCTGGGGGAGTAGGCGAGGCGCGGCAGCCGCCGCTCTTTGGCAAGCCCGAGGAAACTGCAGCCCACTTTTCAACCGAATTGTGGGCTGCGGGAGATAGCCGATGGGGGTAGCTAATTTGGGACGGGGGGTTTTTTTGTTACCCCCCGGTGGGGGGTGCCTAAAAAACCCCCCCCCCCAATACCTCCCCCGTTCCGCGGTTTAAACGGGGGCTGTGGGGGGGCCGGGGGAAATGCCCTAGGGGTTTTGATATTTGGGGCCGGGGGTTTTGACCAACCCCGCGTGGGGGGGTAACAAAAAAACGCCCCGTCCCAAATTAGCTACCCTGTTCCGCTGTAACTCGTGGTGAGGTCGTGGGCCTAAAAAGGTGTGCGTGCGCTTGCCGTTCGTATCTGCTATCATTCCTAGTCTGTGCGCTCATGCGGGCGTGGCGGAATTGGTAGACGCGCCAGATTTAGGTTCTGGTGGGATTCCCGTGAAGGTTCGAGTCCTTTCGCCCGCACCAACGCACCTGCGTCGGCCTCGGCCGTCGCGACACTTTGTTGCATAAAGGTACCAGCACCTCAGATAAGCTGGGCAGTATGAGGAGGAACGTGTTGAACATCACCGCTTCTGACGTCAAGGACGCCAAGCTCACCGCTACGGTCACCATCCCGGCCGCCGACGTCGACGCCGCGATCAAGAAGGCCTACAAGGACACCGCCAAGAAGTACCGCTTCCCGGGCTTCCGTGCCGGCAAGGCTCCCCGTCCGGTCATCGACGCTGCTCTTGGCGCCGAAGCCACCCTCGCTCAGGCCACCAACGATCTGATCGCCGCCAACGAGCCCGCCGTCCTCAACGAGCTGGACATCGTCCCCACCAAGAACGGTGACTACAAGGAGCTCGACCTCGCCAAGGATCACGAGGACTACACCTACACCGTCGAGTTCTCTCTGCGTCCTGCCGCCGAGCTCTCCTCCTACGACGCCGTCGAGATCGAGATGCCTCCCGCGGAGGTCACCGAGTCCGAGATCAACAACCAGGTCGAGATGCTCCTCAACTACCGTGCCACCTTCGAGGACGTCGAGGATCGTGCCGTCGAGGCCGAGGACTACGTTACCGTCGACCTCAAGGCCGTCGAGAACGCCGACAACTTCGCTGCCGAGGGCCGCATGCTCATCGCCGGTAGCGACAGCAACCCCAAGGAGTTCAACGAGGCTCTGATCGGTGCTAACGTCGACGACGTCAAGACCGTCACCTGGACCGACGAGGTCGAGGAGGGCGAGGAGGCCGAGACCCACACCGTCGAGGTCACCGTCAAGGGCATCAAGGTCCGCAACACCCCCGAGCTCACCGACGAGCTCGTCAAGTCCGACTTTGGCTTCGACAGCATCGACGCTATGCGCGACGCCATCAAGCTCGAGATCGAGCAGGACAAGGCTTCCCGCCTTCCGGCCGAGAAGGAGAACCGTTGCGTCGCCGCTCTCGCCGAGCGCCTGCAGCTCGAGGAGATGGACGCCGACTACGAGCAGTCTGTCTTTGAGGAGCTTGGCCAGAACTTCCTGTCCAACCTCGCTGCCCGCGGCATGACGCTGGACACCTGGCTGCCCGCTTCCGGCCTGACCATGGAGCAGTTCATCGGCGACCTGCACAAGCAGGCCAACGACGTTGCCCGCGAGTCACTGGCGCTCGACGCCCTCGCCCGTGAGCTCAAGATCGAGGTCACCGAGGACGACGTCAACGCCGAGTTCGAGAAGGCTGGCGTCAAGGACGTCGAGGCTTCCAAGGCCGAGTTCATCGCCGATGGACGCATGCCTGCCGTCCGCGAGTCCATCCGTCGCTCCAAGGCCGTCGACCACCTGGTCGAGAACGCCAAGGTGACCGAGGTCGACGAGACCGCCAAGGACGCCGAGTAATTCTCGCCACCTTTCCCGCGAGCGCATGCAGGCGCCCGTGATGGGGTAAAGTTATAAACCGGTTATTCGGTTGCTTCGTACGGTGCCAGCCAATGCATAGCATGCGGGCACCGTACGTTTATCTAGAACCAATTTGGTCCGCAAGAGAGAAATGGAGATGCGTATGATCGCTAAGTTCGATTCCGCCCTCGTGCCATACGTTATCGAGCAGACGCCGCGCGGCGAGCGCAGCTACGATATCTATTCGCGCCTGCTCAACGACCGCATCATCTTCTTGGGCGAGGAGATCAACTCCGTCAGCGCCAACCTGGTCGTTGCCCAGCTGCTGCATCTTGAGAGCCAGGATGCCGAGAAGGATATCTCGCTCTACATCAATTCGCCCGGTGGCGAGGTCTACTCGGGCCTGGCGATTCTGGACACTATGAACTTTATCAAGCCGCAGGTCTCCACCATTTGCGTCGGTATGGCCGCGTCTATGGCCGCCGTGCTGCTTTCGGCCGGCGCCAAGGGCAAGCGCTTCTGCCTGCCGCACTCCAAGGTCATGATTCACCAGCCCAGTGGCGGTGCCCAGGGTCAGCAGACCGAGATCGAGATCGTGGCCGAGGAGATCAAGAAGACCCGTCGCGAGCTCAACCAGATCTTGTCCGACGCCTCGGGCCAGCCGATCGAGAAGGTCCAGGCCGATACCGAGCGCGACAACTACCTGACCGCTGCCGAGGCGCTTGACTACGGCCTGATCGACCGTATCGTTACCTCGCGCGATCTTGCCGCGAAGGACGCCTAGGATGGCCGGTAACATGCAGGACAACTTTGACGAGAACGGCAACCCCATCCGCTGCTCCTTCTGCGGAAAAGAGCAGGGTCAGGTGCGCCGCCTTGTAAAGGGCCCCACCAACATCTTTATCTGCGACGAGTGCGTTGCCGCCTGCTCCGAGATCTTGGAGGAGTCGCTGGCTTCGGACTTTATGGATGCCGCCTGCAACGGCAAGCTGCCGGGCTTCCTCAACGACCACGGTCAGGCTGCCGGGCAGCCTGCCATGGATCCCGAGGCCGAGGGCTTTGAGCTCGAGGACGACGTGCGTCAGGTCATCACGCACGTGCCGACCCCGCACGAGATCTATGACGAGCTTTCGGCCTATGTCATGGGTCAGGAAGACGCCAAGCGCGCCATGTCGGTTGCCGTGTACAACCACTACCGTCGCGTGATCGAGGGCGGCGCCGCGCTTTCGGCCTTTGACGAGGCCTCGGGTGCGGGTTCGCGGCTCGACGACGATATGGACGAGGTGGAGCTCGCCAAGTCCAACATCTTGCTGCTCGGTCCCACCGGTACCGGTAAGACCTTGCTCGCCCAGACGCTCGCGCGCATCCTCGAGGTGCCGTTTGCCATCGCCGACGCCACCGCACTCACCGAGGCCGGTTACGTGGGCGAGGACGTGGAGAACATCCTGCTCAAGCTCATCAACGCTGCCGATGGCGATATCGAGCGTGCGCAGGTCGGCATCATCTACGTGGACGAGATCGACAAGATCGCCCGCAAGGCCGAGAACCTCTCCATCACCCGCGACGTTTCGGGCGAGGGCGTTCAGCAGGCGCTGCTTAAGATCCTTGAGGGCACGGTGGCAAGCGTTCCGCCCACCGGCGGCCGCAAGCACCCCCAGCAGGAGCTGCTGCAGATCGACACGACCAATATCTTGTTTATCTGCGGCGGTGCCTTTGTGGGTCTGGACAAGATTATCGCCGATCGCGTGGGCAACAAGGGCGTGGGCTTTAACTCCGAGATCGCCGGCCCCACCTCGGTCGACGAGAACGACCTGCTGCGTCAGGTGCTCCCGCAGGACCTCAACGCCTTTGGTATGATCCCCGAGTTTGTGGGACGTACGCCCGTCGTCACCCAGACACAGGCGCTCGACGAGGACGACCTGGTGTCGATCCTGACCGAGCCAAAGAACGCCGTTGTGCGTCAGTACCGCAAGATGTTCCAGCTCGAGGACGTTGAGCTTGAGTTTGAGGACGCCGCCCTGCACGAGATTGCCCGCATGGCGCTTGCCCGCAAGACCGGCGCCCGCGGCCTGCGCTCCATCTGCGAGGACGTGCTGCAGCAGACGATGTTCGACCTGCCGAGCGAGGAAGGAGTCGCCAAGGTCATCGTGACCGAAGCCTCCGTAAAGGGCACCGAACAGCCCCAGCGCATCTACGGCTAACCTGCCAAAAAGGGACAGGTTTATTTTGGCAGGTTTTATCAGGGAGAATGATGTTTGCCCATATAAAACCGACCAAAATAAACCTGTCCCTAAATGGTAGGTTTCGCAAATGTGAATTTGAATAGCCTCCGACCACCCGCGGTCGGAGGCTATTTTATATATACGCAATAACCCCAACTACCTGTGTTATTCTGTGTGTTTGTTTAAGCCTCAGCGAAGTCGTATCAGACTGAAGTAATCGATACCTAAGGGGAGGAATGCAGACCCTGGCGGGCCTACATTCCTCCCCGGTGGGACGGGAGAGATATATGGAAGAGATGCCCAAAAACTACGATCCGTCGACCAACGAGCCGGCGATCCTGCAGAAGTGGCTCGACGGCGGCTACTACAAGCGCCGTGAGGGCGTGGGCGACTGCACTGTCACCATTCCGCCTCCCAACGTGACCGGCAAGCTCCACATGGGCCACGCCACCGACGACTCCATCCAGGATGCCATCATCCGCATGGCCCGCATGCGCGGCAGGTCCACCCGCTGGGTGCTCGGTACCGATCACGCCGGTATCGCCACGCAGACCAAGGTCGACAAGAAGCTCAAGAGCGAGGACATCAGCCGCCTGGAGATCGGCCGCGATAAGTTTGTCGACGCCTGCTGGGATTGGACCCACGAGTACGGCGGCATCATCGTCGAGCAGATCAAGCGTATGGGCTGCTCCGTCGACTTTGATAACGAGCGCTTTACCATGGACGAGGACTACGCCCAGGCCGTGCGCAAGGTGTTCTGCGACTGGTACCACGACGGCCTGATCTACCGCGGCAAGCGCATCGTCAACTGGTGCCCCAACTGCACCACCGCCATCTCGGACGACGAGGCCGAGTACAAGGACGAGAAGGGTCACCTGTGGCACCTGCGCTACCCGCTGACCGAGCCGGTCAACGGCCAGGACTACATCGTCGTCGCCACTACGCGCCCCGAGACCATGCTCGGCGACACGGGCGTGGCTGTCTCCCCGAAGGACCCCGAGAAGGCCGCCTTTGTGGGTAAGACCGTCAAGCTCCCCATCGTCGACCGCGAGATCCCCATCTTTGAGGATTGGCATGTCGACGCCAACTTTGGCTCCGGCTTTGTCAAGGTCACCCCGGCCCACGACCCCAACGACTACGCCATGGGTCAGGCCCACGGCCTGCCGCAGATCAACATCTTTGACGAGCATGCGGTGGTCGTCGAGGGCTACGGCGAGTTTACCGGCATGACCCGCGAGGAGTGCCGCGAGGCCGTCATCAAGTGGTTTGAGGAGCACGACCTGCTCGATCACGTCGAGGATCACGATCACTCCGTCATGCACTGCTACCGTTGCGACTCCGCACTGGAGCCGTGGCTGTCCGAGCAGTGGTTTGTGGCCGTCGACAAGCTCAAGGGGCCGGCGCTCGATGCCGTCAACTCCGGCAAGGTGACCTTCCACCCCGCGCGTTGGACGCAGACCTATACCACCTGGATGGAGAACCTCAAGGACTGGTGCATCAGCCGCCAGCTGTGGTGGGGCCACCGTATTCCCGTGTTCTACTGCGAGGACTGCGGCTGGGAGGATGCCCTTACCGAGGACACCGACGTGTGCCCTAAGTGCGGCGGTCATCACGTGCATCAGGACGAGAACGTGCTGGACACCTGGTTCAGCTCGCAGCTGTGGACTTTCGCCACGCAGGGCTGGCCCCAAAAGCCGGAGCTGCTCGAGGGACATCACCCCACGACGGCGCTCGTCACCGCGCGCGACATCATCGCGCTGTGGGTCGCCCGCATGGTCATGAGCTCGCTGTACTTCCTGGACGAGGTGCCGTTTAAGGACGTCGTCATCTACCCGACGATTCTTGCCAAGGACGGCAGCCGCATGTCCAAGTCTAAGGGCAACGGCGTTGACCCCATGGACCTCATTGGCATGTACGGTGCCGACGCCATGCGTTACAACCTGCTGACGCTCTGCACCAACAACCAGGATGTCAAGTTTGACGCGAACATCGATAAGAAGACCAAGAAGCTTATCGACAGCCCGCGTACCGAGCAGGCCAAGTCGTTTGTGACCAAGATCTGGAACGCCAGCCGCTTCCTGCTTATGAACATGGAGGGCTACACGCCCGGCGAGCCCGTCGTGGAGACGCCGGCCGACGCCTGGATGTTCAGCCGTCTGGCCAAGGCCGTCAAGATGGTCACCGAGGGCATCGAGAACTACACCTTTGGCGACATGGCCCGCGGCGTTCAGCAGTTCTTCTGGAACGAGGTCTGCGACTGGTACGTCGAAGTCACCAAGGCGCGCCTGAAGGGCGAGGGCCGTCTGCAGGCGCAGCGAAACCTGATCTTTGTGCTCGATACCTCTATTCGCCTGATGCACCCGCTCATGCCGTTTGTCACCGAGGAGATCTGGGACAACATGCCGGCGAGCGTGCTCGACCTGGACGCCGAGGGCAACGTGGACCGCGCCGAGGCGCTCATGATCGCCAAGTGGCCCGAGCCTGCCGACTATGTCAAGTATGTCGACGAGGACGCCGAGCGCGCGTTTGAGCTGTGTCGCACCGTCGTTTCTGCCGCCCGCGCCACGCGTTCGCGTTATCGCTTGAGCCCCAAGGCCGAGCTCGACGTGGTCGTGCGTGCCGGTGCCGAGGACATCGAGAAGCTCGAGAGCCTGCGCTCGACCATCGAGCCGCTGGCCAATACCGCCTCGCTGGTCATGGGTACCGATGTTGAGAAGCCGGCCGCGAGCATCGCCGTGGTCGACAGCGGCGTCGAGGTCTTTGTGGTGCTCGAGGGCAAGGTTGACCTTTCGGCCGAGAAGGCACGTCTGGAGAAGGAGATTGCCGCGGCCCAGAAGGAGCTCGCCGGCTGCGAGAAGACGCTCGCCAACGAGGGCTTTGTGGCCAAGGCCGCGCCCGCGGTGGTCCAGAAGAAGAGGGACCGTGCAGCTGAGCTCAAGGAGATCCTGGAGGCGCTGACTGCTCAGGTTGCTGACTTCTCGTAGGCGTTACTGGGGGATGCGGTTTGGGGCATTGCTCGCTACTGCGGACAGTCCTGCTCGCACGAAGGCCACATTAAGTGGCCTTCGGCTCGTGCGGAACTTGTATCGAGCAAAGCCCCAAACCGCTCCCAGGTCGTTTACGTGGTTGTTTGCAACTGGTTAGTTAGGGCCACTTGGTTGTGGCCTTGATTCTGCTGCAAAGCGGTGTTTGGCTGATATTTTGAATGGGAGGGGCTCGTTGTTGATTCGGGCCTCTTTTTATGTTGAGGGGACTTTGGGTTATGGCTAAGCGTTCTGGGTCGTATGTCGTTCCTTTCTCGTTTGAGTTGCTTTCGTTTGATGAGGCTGTTGGGCTTGCTGCCGATACGGGGCGGATTTCTGGGGATGCTGGTCCTCTGCTCGAGACGGTTGTCGATATGCTCGATGAGCTGGAGCGGCCGGACGAGTACTTTGATTGCATTCAGGTTGCCGGTACCAATGGCAAAACTTCGACCACGCGTTTTTCGGCTGCTATCCTTCGCGGCGAGGGGCTCAAGGCTGCGCTTTATACGTCGCCGCAGCTTGTTCGCTATCCCGAGCGCATGGAGGTCGATGGGCACGTCGTGAGCGATGAGGCGTTTGCCCGTGGCGTTTCTGCTGCTGTTGAGGCGGGGCATCGAGTGAATGCGCGCCGCGTGGTGGCGGGGGAGCGTGCCTATACCATCACGCCTTTTGACCTGCTGACGGCCGCCGCACTTGTGGTGTTTGCCGAGGCTCGCGTGGATGTCGCCGTGCTCGAGGTCGGCATGGGCGGTCGCTGGGACGCCACGAGCGCGACCGATCCTGTCGCCGTTGCCATCACGGGCATCGGACTCGACCACACGCGCATTCTGGGCGATACGCTCGAGGCCATTGCGGGGGAGAAGGCCGCCGTCATTAAGACCGGACACCTGGTTGTGCTGGGCGAGGGCACGCATGAGCCGAGCGTTCAGCGCGTTATGGATGCCCGTTGTCGCGAGTGTGGTGTGGTGCCGCTGGTGGTGAGCCACGCCACGACCAAGGTGCCGGCGCATGTGGGCGATACGGTTGAGTTTAGCTGCACCACGCCGCGTGCGATTTATACGTCGAGCATGGTTAAGCCGGCGTATCAGCCGCAGAATGCCGCGTGCGCGATTATGCTCTGCGAGGGGTATCTGGGTCGCGAGCTCGACCACGAGGCGCTTGATGCTTCGCTTATGGGCTGCCCTACGCCGGGCCGTTTTGATGTGTTGGGAACCGACCCGCTCAAGCTGATCGACGCCTGCCATAACCCCCAGAGTTGCGAGAACTTTGTGAGCGCCTTGGACGAGATCGATCCGTGCGTAGAGAATCGCCCCACGTTGCTGTGCGCCGCGCTGGCAGACAAGGACGTGGCGGGTATCGTCGACGTGCTGATCCCGGCCTTCCCGCGCGTGGTCGTCACGCAGACCGATTCCGATCGCGCCCTGCCGGCGGAGGAGCTTGCTGCCCTGGTGGATTCCGATAAGCTCGCAGGCGTGTACCCCAGCGTGTCCGAGGCCCTCGCAGCCTTTGAGGCCGCAGGCGAGCCCTTCGTAGCAGCAGGCACCATCACCCTGGCCGGCGAAGTTGCCGGTCTGCTCCGCTAGATCCCTTCCGCAGGGTAGCTAGTTTGCCTGCTCGCCACGAAATGGGCCTATCTACTACGTTTGACCGGCTACCCTCAACCATGCCGAGAATCGCAAAATCAAAACCGCAGGCAGAAGGCTTGCCAATTTTCAAAAAATACCCGCATGGTCACCCCATGCGGGTTAAACGTAGTAGATAGGCCCATTTCGTGGCGGCATTCATGTGATGCGGCAAAGGGGCTGTCCCTTTGCCGCATTGCCTAGTCTAGGCGGACCGGATCGTGGGGGTAGGCGTTGAGGATCTCGACGCCGCTCTCGGTGACCAGGGCAAGGTCCTCGATGCGGACGCCGGTGCGGCCGGGGAGGTAGATGCCCGGCTCGATGGAAAACGTCATGCCCGGCTCCACGACCTGCTCGTTGACGAGCGAGACGTCGCCCGGCTCGTGGTCTTGCAGGCCGATCGAGTGTCCCAGACGGTGCGTAAAGTACTTGCCATAACCCGCGTCCTCAATCACGTCGCGCGCGGCACGGTCCAGGTCGCACATGCGCACGCCCGGGGCGATGAGCGCCTCGGCGGCCTCGTTGGCGCGGCGCACGATGTCGTAGATGCGTGCCGTCTCCTCGTCCGGCTCGCCCCAAAAGAACGTGCGCGTCATGTCCGAGCAATAGTTGCGGCGACGCCCGCCAATGTCGAACAGCACCACGTCGCCACGCTTGAGTACCGTATCGTCTGGCTCGTGGTGCGGGTCGCCGGCGTTGGCGCCAAAGCTCACGATGGGCGGAAAGCTAAAGCCCTCGCAATCGTGCTTGCGATACAGGCCAAGCATCTGGTCGGCGATCTCGCGCTCTGTCACGCCTTCGTGGACGAGCTCGATCGCGTCGGCCATCACGGCGTCGTTAGCGGCCGAGGACACGCGCATAAGCTCCTGCTCGGCGTCGTCTTTGTAGGTTCGCGCGGCGGTCACGGCAAAATCGCCTAGGAAGAATTCGCTCGCGGCATGGCGCTCCATGAGGGGCATCAAGAAGCCGGAGCGCATGACGGTGTCGATGCCGAGCGGTTTGGTCGGATCAACTTCGCGAGCGATGGCGTCGGCCACGACGTCGGTATCGGTGTGGTACGCGACGCGGGCATTGTCATACTCGGGCAGCTGATGCAGCGCGTTGACCAAGATCACGGGCTCGCTACCGCGTGCGAGCAGTACGCCGCAAAAACGCTCGAACATATCGGCATAAAAGCCGGTCAGGTAATAAATCGACCACGGGTCGTTTACGAGCAGCTGCGCGCCGGGGTGCTGAGCCTCGAGCGCATCGAGCACGCGTGCCACGCGCTGGTCATCGACATGTGCCATACATCGTCCTTTCGTTAGGTTGCCACCATGGTATCCCCAATGCCAGGGTAGTCAATTTGGGACGGGGCTATTTTAGCTGCGTCAAACATGCGAGCTGATAGGTAAAAGCAGTCAATATGGTCCCGTCCCAAATGGGCTGGTTTCAAAACTATGGCGGATTACGGGGCTGGACCTGTATTACTTGACCATGGGAAAAATCGCGAAATTAAAACCGCATGTAGAAGGCTTATCAAAAATCGAAAATTGCCGGTATGGGTGGGGGTCTCCGAATCAGCCCCGTAATCCGGCATAGTTTTGAAATGGCACTAAAGTAGGCACAAGCTAAATACCGATCCCAAGGCAAGTTGCGGTGGAATAGTTCCTTGATGCCGGGGTTTTGGCGGAAATCGGGAATTATTTCACCGCAATTGAGGAGGGGCGGGGCGGATGCGGGTAGCTAAAAGAGCACCGTCCCAAACGAGCTGCTTAGGCCGGGTCGATGTCCATGCTGGCGATGAGGTCGGTACCGGTGTCTAGGAGGTTGGGGAGGACTACATCGCCCATGCGGATGGGGGCTTTGACCACTAGGCCGCGGATGAGGTCCATGGTCTGGGCATGGAGTTCGAGCGGGATGGCTTCGGCCGTGCGGACGGGCAGCAGCGCCTCGTCGCCGCCTGATACCGCCACGGTGGTAGTGAGGACGCGCATGGGGCAGGTGAGCTCCTGATGTGCGAACTTATCGCCGCGCGGGCAGCTGTTGCCGGTCACGGCGCGCACCGTCGCCACGCGGTCGTCGGCCCCGCGCTCCACTTCCACCGTAAGGAGGCACTCGGATGGGCAGGTGGTGCAGTTGAACTGTAGCGTCTCGATCGCATTTGTGCTCATGGCTATGCCTCCTCGACGGGCTCGACGGAAAGGATAATCTCGCTGGCACCCAGGTCGAGCGCTCGCTGTATCACCTTTGCCGGCAGCGGGAAGCTTTCCATAACGCTCGGTTTAAACGCGCGGACCTTGCCCGTAAGCAGTTCCTCGTCGCCCGCCAGAATGCGCACGCGGGCGGCATCGACCGGCCGGCGCACGCGGAAGTTGAGCCTGGTGAGTGCCACGGCCGTAATGCGTCCCGGCAGCGCGTAGCCGGCAATGTCGGCAGGGGAGACCGTGAGCTGGCAGCCAGCGCCCGTCTCGACATCCGCGCCGGTCCCCAGCGCGTACGTCGCCGCGGCTGCGCCGGCACGCTCGGACTCGGCCGTCACGTTATCGGCCAGGTCGTGCACGTGCAGCACGTTGCCGCAGGCAAAGATGCCCGGCACGCCCGTCTGCAGGCTCTGGTCCACCACGGCGCCGCGCGTGCGCGGGTCAAGCTCAACACCCGCGCCTACCGAAAGCTCGTTCTCGGGAATCAAACCTACCGAAAGCAGCAGGGTGTCGCACGAAACGATGTGCTCGGTCCCCGGAATGGGCGCCAGATTTTCGTCGACCTGGCTCACCTCGACGGCCTCCACGCGGTCGTGCCCAATCACGCGTGTGACGGTGGTGGACAGGTGCAGCGGAATGCCAAAATCGTCCAGGCAATTCTTTACATTGCGGCGCAGGCCGTTGGCGTATGGCATAAGCTCGTACACGCCCTCGACCGAAATCCCCTCGAGCGTGCAGCGACGCGCCATGATGAGCCCAATGTCGCCCGAGCCTAAAATGACGGCGCGCGAGCCGGGCTTGAGGTTGTCGATGTTGATGTATCGCTGCGCCAGGCCGGCGGTAAACACGCCGGCGGGGCGGCTGCCGGGAATCTTGATCTCGCTGCGCGTGCGCTCGCGACACCCCATGGCAAGGACGACGGCGCGCCCGGTGAGCTGCAACATGCCGGCGGGGCTCATGAGCGTGACGGTGTGTGCCGAGGCTTCGCTCGCCGCGCCACTTGCGCCCGTGCCTGCGACTTTGTCCTCGCTTGAGTCGATCCCAATCACCATACTGTCCAGGAACAGTGCGATATCGGTTTCGCGCACCTGGTCGATAAAGCGCTGTGCGTACTCGGGACCGGTCAGTTCCTGCTTAAAGTGTGAGAGGCCAAAGCCCGGGTGGATGCACTGGCGCAGGATGCCGCCCAGGTGCTGTTCGCGCTCAACGATGGCCACGCGCGCTCCGGCCTTGTGTGCGGCAAGTGCGGCCGCCATGCCGGCAGGTCCGCCGCCGATAACGACTACGTCGAACGCCTGCGTCTGCACGGCGCCGGCAGCAATTGATGCCCTGTCGGCATCTGCGCAAGTGCACTCGACGCCCGATACCGCACCCATATCGATACTCGTCGCCATCCTAGCGCACCCCCTTCAAAGGTCCCTCAACGAGCCACGAGCCAGTGTCCTCCAGCAGCACCTCGCTGGGATCGCAGCCCAGCTCGCGGGCCAGAATCGCCACCACGCGGCTTTGGCAAAAGCCGCTCTGGCACCGACCCATGCCGGCACGGCAGCGGCGTTTGACGCCCTCGACCGAGACCGCACCCGGGCGGCGTCGAATCGCGGCCACGATCTCGGCCTCGGGCACCGTCTCGCAGCGGCAGACAATCTGCCCCCACGCGGGGTCGGACTCGATCAGCTCCTCCTTGCGCGCAAGCGGCGCACGGTCGAAGTCGTCCGGCGCACGGCGAATCGGATCCCAATCGGCCCGCTCGCGCAAAGCAACGCCCGCCTCGCGCAGCACCTGCTCCATTCGCTCGGCAATGGCCGGAGCGCTCGCTACGCCCGGCGACTGAATGCCCGCCGCCTGGAACAGCCCCGGCACCACGGCGGACTGTCCAATAAAAAAGTCGTTCGTTCCCTTAATGACCGGACGCCCGCCGGCAAACGCTCGCACCACGCGGCGCGTGTCCAGATCGGGCACCAGTTTGCGCGCGCCGCTCAGCAGCGCGTCGACATCGCTCGCATAGGTCTGCGTGTCGCCAGCCTCGCGCACAGCGGCCGTCGCGGTAATTACGGTGTTGCCGTGTACGGTACCCGTGACGATGACGCCCTTGGAAACCGGCGTGGGAACGGGGTAGAGCGGCATGAGCGCGCGCGGCTCCTTGTCCAGCACCACAATGTTGCCCTGGCGCCAGACCATCTGGAACTCCTCGGCGCCCGCCATATGCGAGATGTCTGCGGCGCCGTTGCCCGCCGCGTTAATCAAATAGCGGCAGCGCACATCACCGGCCGGTGTCACCAGCGTAAAACGAGCGGTCCCGTCACCGCTCCTGTCGCCAGCGCCGGGAGCTACCTCGATCGTCTCCACCGGTGCGGAGCGCACAAACGTCACGCCGTTGGCGACCGCGTTCTCCATCGCGGCGATGGCGACCTCAAACGGATCGACATAGCCGGTCGAGGGACACCACAGCGCGCACGTGGCCTGGGCGCTGGCGCGCGGCTCCAGCTCGTGGATGCGCTCGGCCCCGATGATCGCCAACTCGGGTACGCTGTTTGCCAGCCCGTTGCTTTGCAGCTGCTCCAGCTGCGCGCGGTCTTGGTCGCTAAATCCCAGCACCATGGACCCGGTGCGGCAAAACAAAAAGCCCAGCTCCTGGGCCCACGTGCCATATAGCTCGCAGCCGCGGGCGTTGACCTGGGCCTTAACCGTGCCCGGCGCCGGATCGTAGCCGGCGTGCACCAGACCGCCGTTGGCCTTCGACGCGCCCAGGGCAATGTCGTTGGCCGCCTCGACCACGCAGATGGACAGGTCATAGCGTGCGAGCTGCCGTGCGATGGCGCATCCGGTGATGCCCGCGCCCACAATCGCGATATCAAACATTTCTGTCACAGTGCCTCCAAGACGAGTTGACAGGCTGTCAATAAGGCTATCCTACGGTGTGCGCATCCCCCGCGCAGCGGCAATGCGGCGAACAGCCCCGCTGCATCCGCCAACGGCAGGCGAGGGGAGACTCAGGTCAATCGGTGACCTCGTCTGGCACCCCTGTTGTCAAAGGTTTGTCTCGTTCTGTAACGGTAAGCAGAAGAGTTGGGTTCCAGATGTTACAGATTGAGACGTTTGCCAGGTGGGCCCTCTGTTTGTCTTGATTTGTAACAGTAAGAGTAGAAAATCGGTCCTATGTGTTACAGATTGAGATTTAAAGTCAGGGAGAGGTTATCTGTCTCGATCTGTAACATCTCGGGACCGTTTTGGGGTCTAGATGTTACAGATTTAGATGAACCCATCAGTCGGTTTCGAATGTCTAAATCTGTAACAGTTAGACCTGTTTTTGCCGAGTTGATGTTACAGATTGAGATATTGAGATTGGACATTTTCCTTTGTCTTGATCTGTAACAGATAGAAGGGTTTCTGGCCCCTAGTTGTTACAGATTGAGATATTTAACGGAGGGCTCACCGTTCATCTTGATCTGTAACAGTAGGGACTGATTCTGGAGCCAAGATGTTACAGACTGAGATTTAAGTCTGGGAGAGAACGGTTTGTCTAATTTTGTAACATCTGGACCTGGATTCCGCTCTCACCTGTTACAGATTGAGATGTTTCTATCCGCCCATGCCTGCGACCTGCCAAATCGTTAACCCCCGTGTTACACTAACTCGAGTTGTAACTACCCCGAAAGGTACCCGTAATGTCCAAGTACATCTCCGAGCTCATGTCGCCGCAGCTTATGGGCGTCATCTATGCCTTTGTTGGCTTTATCATCGCCCTGTACGTGCTGTCGGTCGTCTATGTGTTTATTGACGCCCGCCGCCGCGGCGCTAGCGCTTACGTGGCATGGGGCATTATTGCCCTCATCCCGTTTGTAGGCCTCATTGCCTACCTGGTCCTGCGCCCGCACTCCTATGCGGCCGACCGCGAGGAGCAGGAGCTGGACATGGCCCTGCGCGAGCGCCAGCTTGCCCAGTACGGCACCTGCCCGCAGTGCGGTGCGCCCATCGAGAAGGACTTTGTGGTCTGCCCGGTGTGCGACACCCAGGTTCGCAACGTGTGCCCCAGCTGCCATCGCCCGCTCGACGCACACTGGAAGGTCTGCCCCTACTGCCGAACTCGCATCCAGTAGCGCATCCATCGCCGGGCTGGCCGCAAGCCACGGGCCCCGCGCGCCACGCGAACGCCGCGCGCCCTGCACCCGCCCCACGCGATGAAGCATGCGTAGAAATTCGCCCGCCGTGCCATTCAGGTGCGGCGGGCGCTTGTATACCTAGGTAACCTGCCTATAATGATGCAAGTCAAAACGCACGCGCCGGCAAGCGCAATGCACACCGCACGGCGCCAAGCAGCACTTGCACCAGGCATCCGAGAGGAGAAAACATACCCATGAAGGCACTCTACAATGACGGTTCGGTGGCCGAGCTCCCGCAGGACGAGGTCACGCACGTCATCCGCCACTCCGCCGCGCATATCATGGCGCAGGCCATCAAGCGCCTGTACCCCCAGGCCGATTTTGCCTACGGCCCCGCGACCGACAACGGCTTTTACTACGACGTCGACCTGCCCGAGGGCGTCAAGATCAGCGAGGACGACTTCCCCGCGATCGAGGCCGAGATGAAGAAGATCTGCAAGGAGAACCTCAAGTTCTCCGTGTACGAGAAGCCCCGTGCTGAGGCCATCGCCCTTATGGAGGAGCGCGGCGAGAAGTACAAGGTCGAGCACATCGGCGACCTGGACGACGACGCCCGCATCACCTTCTACCAGCAGGGCGACTACATCGACATGTGTGTCGGCCCCCATATCTGCTACACCAAGGCCCTCAAGGCCTTTAAGCTCACCGGCGTCTCGGGCGCCTACTGGAAGGGTGACAAGGACAACAAGATGCTCACCCGCATCAACGGCGTCGCCTTTGCCACCAAGGAAGAGCTCGACGAGCATATGCACATGCTGGAGGAGGCCAAGAAGCGCGACCACCGCAAGATCGGCCGCGAGATGGACCTCTTTATGATGCGCGACGAGGCCCCCGGCTTCCCGTTCTTCCTGCCCAACGGCATGATCCTTAAGAACACGCTGCTGGACTACTGGCGCGAGATCCACCACAAGGCCGGCTACGTGGAGATCTCCACGCCGCTCATCATGAACAAGCAGCTGTGGAAGACCTCGGGCCATTGGGACCACTACAAGGACAACATGTACTCCACCGTCATCGACGACGAAGAGTACTGCATTAAGCCCATGAACTGCCCGGGCGGCGTGCTGGTGTACGCCTCCAAGCCGCACTCCTACCGCGAGCTGCCCATCCGCGCCGGCGAGATTGGCCTGGTGCACCGCCACGAGCTGCGCGGAGCCCTGCACGGCCTGTTCCGCGTGCGCTGCTTTAACCAGGACGACGCCCACCTGTTTGTGCGCCCCGACCAGCTGACCGACGAGATCGTGGGCGTGGTCAACCTTATCGACTCTGTGTACCAGAAGTTTGGCTTTAAGTATCACGTTGAGCTTTCCACCCGCCCCGAGGACTCCATGGGTTCTGACGAGGACTGGGCTCGCGCCGAAGAGGGCCTTCGCACCGCTCTGGAGAAGCTGGGTATGGACTACGAGGTCAACGAGGGCGACGGCGCCTTCTATGGCCCCAAGATTGACTTCCACCTGGAGGACTCGCTCGGCCGTACCTGGCAGTGCGGTACCGTCCAGCTCGACTTCCAGATGCCGCTCAACTTTGACCTGGAGTACGTGGACGCCGACGGCACCAAGAAGCGCCCCATCATGTTGCATCGCGTATGCTTTGGCTCCATCGAGCGCTTCATCGGTATTCTGATCGAGCACTTTGCGGGCAAGTTCCCCACCTGGCTGGCTCCCGTGCAGGTCAAGGCACTTCCGGTTTCCGAGAAGAGCCGCGACTATGCCCACGAGGTGTGTGCCAAGCTGGAAGAGGCCGGCATTCGCGTGGTCTGCGACGACCGCGACGAGAAGATCGGCTACAAGATCCGCGAGGCCCGCTCCATTGACCGCGTGCCCTATATGCTCATCCTGGGCGAGAAAGAGGTCGAGGCCGGCAACATCTCTGTCCGCGATCGCTCCAACGAGACCGTTCAGATGAGCGTCGATGAGTTTGTGGCTAAGGTGACCGAGGAGATTAAGACTCGCGCCTAGCACGAACAACACAAGAAGCAATAAAGGCGATCGTCCTCGCGGGCGGTCGCCTTTTTTGTTGTGCAAAAAGGTACGCATTGTTGGCGATGTCTCGTCGGTCGAGGTGCTTGTGAACGATGGCGCGCTCGTGTTCTCGACGCGCATCTATCCCGAGGACTATGGCGTGACCGTTGACGCTCCGGGTGCGAGCGTGACCTACCACGCGCCCAACATCTAGGCGACTCGTCGCATATCGGCGCTATACTTCAGCCGTTGCCCACGATGCGGGAAACATCCGCATCGTGGGCTTTTGTTTTGAAGGGACGGTGTCACGTGGACGCACAGCAGCTAGAAGAGGCTTGGGCTGCAAGGGCTGGCGCGCGCGAGGCGCGACTGGTTGCAGCCTCACATGTGCCGGCGGCGCTTTCGCTTCTGGGGATTGTGCGCCCCGGCGATCGCCTGGTGGCCTTTGCGGATGACTTTGCCGAAGCGTTTGCTTGCGGCTTTGAGGGCTGCGACGTGGCTATGGTGGGGGAGCCGTCGGTTGCGGCGTATGCTGCTGCGTCCGAGGGCTTTGATGCTTCGCTTGATGCCGAGGGGCCGCACCTGTGGTGGTTCGCCAACTCCATTGGCGCGTTCGGTCTGCGTGTGCCCGATTTGCGCGCGTTAGGCCGCGCCGCGCGTGAGGCCCATGCGCTGCTGGTTGTTGACAACACCGTGGCTGACGTCTTTGGCTGCAATCCGCTGAGCTTGGGCGCCGTGCTGTCGCTCGAGGCACTCGACCGCGTGTGTGCCGGTAAGGCCCCGCGTAAGCTCGTTGCCGCTTCGGTGGCGCGATCGCAGCTCAAGCGCCATCGTGTGGATGCCGCGGCTGAGTGCGCGCATGCGTTGTTTGCGGGCTGCGGTGCGTCGGCGCTCGATCTTTCTGCTGAGGAGGCCGACGTGCTGGAGCGCGGGCTTTCCTCGCTTAACGCTCGCATGCAGGCGCATTTCGACCGCGCCCGTGCGCTGGCCGAGTATCTGGCCGCGAACGAGATGGTGCGCAACGTGCGCTATCCCGGGCTGAGCTCGCATCCTGACCATGCGGTTGCAACGGGAATCCTCGAGCATGGCTTTGGCCCGGCAGTTGAGTTTGACCTTATCGAGCGTAGCGCGGGAGAACTGTTCGACGCTTTGCCGGGGGAGTTTCGCACGTCGCCTGCCGGCGGCGCAACGACGCGTCTTTCGGCCCCACGTGGCAAGCAGGGGGACACCATCCGCCTCTTCGCCGGCACCGACGATCCCCTGACGGTAGCCGCCGCCCTCGATAACGCCCTCCGATAGCAGCTAATTTGGGACGGGGCTTTTTTAGCTACCCAATGTCAATTTTTGGCTATGAGTTAAGAATGCTCTGGATGGGTAGCTAAAAAAGCCCCGTCCCAAATTAGCTACTCTTTGATGGTGTCGATCAGGTCGTTGGCCCTTGCGGCTATGACTTCGTTGATCTCTGCCTGCAGCTCCTCGTAGGCCGCTATGGCTCGCTCGCCGGCAGGGGTGAGCGAGCTCCCGCGGGCGCCGTCGCGCTCGATGAGCTTGCACCCCAGCTGCCCCTCGGCCTCGTTCACAATGCGCCATGCCTTGGAATAGGCCATGCCCATGCTCTTGGCGGCGCGGTTGAGCGAGTGTTCGCGGGCGATACCCTGCAGCAGCAAGACGCAGCCGTGGCCGAACACGCCCGGCAGATCTTTGTCGCACGACTGAATGACCAGTTTTGCCGTCGTCTTGTACTCCATGCGCTCCACGTCTCTCCGCTAAAGTGTCTGCTGGGCAAACGCAAAGCCTGCGTTAAACCCTCGTGTGCTCTTCTTAAATCATGCATTGTAGCAGTCAAAGTGCGTTAAGATACTTGCCCAGTATTGGGCGCCCAAGGTTGGGCTGGGTCCTACGAGGCCTGCAGCCGACCGGTCGCATGGAAAAAGGAGAAACATGGCTACGTTCTTTCCCGGTGAGTCCCACACGTTTTCGGAGTATCTGCTGGTCCCTGGTTACTCGTCCTCGCAGTGCATCCCCAACAACGTCTCTCTTAAGACGCCGCTGACCCGCTTTAAGCGCGGCGAGAAGCCGGCAATCACCCTGAACATCCCCATGGTTTCCGCCATCATGCAGTCCGTCTCGGGCGTCGACATGGGTGTCGCGCTCGCTACCGAGGGTGGCCTGTCCTTCATTTACGGTTCCCAGACCCCCGAGTCCGAGGCCGCCATGGTCAAGGCCGTCAAGGATCACAAGGCCGGCTTTGTCCAGTCCGATTCCACGCTGACCCCCGACATGACCATGGAGCAGGTCATCGAGCTCAAGGAGAAGACCGGTCACTCCACCATGCCGGTCACCGACGACGGCACTCCCAAGGGCAAACTCCTGGGTATCGTTACCAGCCGTGACTATCGCCCCAGCCGCGATGACCACCAAAAGAAGGTCTCCGAGTTCATGACCCCGCGTGAGCAGCTCATCGTGGGCGACAAGAACATCAGCCTCAAGGTTGCCAACGACGTCATCTGGGACAACAAGCTCAACGCCCTGCCCATCGTCGACGACAACGATCACCTTATGGGCATTGTCTTCCGCAAGGACTACGACAGCCACAAGACCAACCCCAACGAGCTGCTCGACGGCGACAAGCGCTACATGGTCGGCGCCGGCATCAACACCCGCGACTATGCCGAGCGCGTGCCGCTGCTCATCGAGGCCGGCGCCGATGTCCTGTGCATCGACTCTTCCGAGGGCTTCAGCGAGTGGCAGAAGCGCACCATCGAGTGGATTCGCGCCAACTACGGCGAGGACGTCAAAGTCGGTGCCGGCAACGTCGTTGATGCCGAGGGCTTCCGCTTTTTGGCCGACTGCGGTGCCGACTTCATCAAGGTGGGTATCGGCGGCGGTTCCATCTGCATCACCCGCGAGACCAAGGGCATCGGCCGTGGCCAGGCCACCGCGCTGATCGACGTCTGCCGCGCTCGCGACGAGTACTACGAGGAGACCGGCGTCTACGTGCCCGTGTGCTCCGACGGCGGTATCGTCTACGACTACCACATGACGCTCGCCCTTGCCATGGGTGCCGACTTTATGATGCTGGGCCGCTACTTTGCCCGCTTTGACGAGAGCCCGACCGAGCGCGTCAACGTCAACGGTCAGTACATGAAGGAGTACTGGGGCGAGGGTTCTGCGCGTGCCCGCAACTGGCAGCGCTACGACCTGGGCGGCGCCGCGAAGCTCAGCTTTGTCGAGGGCGTCGACTCCTACGTTCCCTACGCCGGCTCCCTTAAGGACGGCGTGGGCGGCACGCTCTACAAGATCAAGTCCACGATGTGCAACTGCGGTGCCCTTTCGATTCCCGAGCTCCAGAAAAAGGCACGCCTGACCCTGGTGAGCTCGACCTCGATCGTCGAAGGCGGCGCCCACGACGTAGTCGTCAAGGATTCGCAGCAGTCTGTGTCTTATCGATAGGATAAGAGCCGCACATAAAGGTTGAGTTCCAACCACGTTATTAAGATAAAGCGAGATGCCTGCAAGTCGCAGGCATCTCGCTTGTCGTATTTGCTATCATCAGTCAAGTTAACCTTAGGGTCGGTCGGCTTGGCTTTGTTCGCTACAAGTTCCGCACGCAAAGAAGAGCACTTAATGTGCTCTTCGTCTTGCGCAGGACTGTCCGCAGTAGCGAATAAAGCCAAGCCGACCGACCCCAGCTAAGATTAAAGGAGCTGATATGTGCGATTGCACAGATCATAAGGACGAGATCCCTGCCTACGACGCGCAGGCCATTGAGTCCAAGTGGATGAAGGCCTGGGAGGACTCCAACCTCTTTGCCGTCGACACCGACGCCAGCAAGCCCAAGAAGTACGTGCTCGAGATGTTCCCGTATCCTTCGGGCGACCTGCACATGGGCCACGCGCGCAACTATACCATCGGCGATGCCATGGCCCGTCAGGCCCGCATGCGCGGCTTTGACGTGCTGCACCCCATTGGCTTTGACGCCTTTGGCCTGCCCGCCGAGAACGCCGCCATCAAGCACAACACGCAGGCTGCCGCCTGGACGTATAAGAACATGGACCAGGCGCTCGCCACGATGAAGCGCATGGGCTTCTCCTACGATCTGGATCGCATGGTCAAGACCTGCAGCCCCGACTACTACCGCTGGGGTCAGTGGATCTTTGAGAAGATGTGGGAAAAGGGCCTGGTCTACCGCAAGAAGAACCCGGTCAACTGGTGCCCCAACTGCAAGACCGTTCTGGCCAACGAGCAGGTTACCGAGGGCAAGTGCTGGCGCTGCGGCACCGAGCCCGAGAAGCGCGACCTTGAGCAGTGGTACTACAAGATTACCGAGTACTCCCAGGAGCTGCTCGACGATCTGGAGAAGCTCCCCGGCTGGCCCGAGCGCGTTAAGCAGATGCAGGCCAACTGGATCGGCCGCTCCGAGGGCGCCGAGGTCGACTTTACCCTGTGTGATGCCAACGGCGATCCCATCGAGGGCGACGAGGGCAAGATCACCGTCTTCACCACGCGTGCCGACACGCTCTTTGGCGTCTCCTTCTTTGTCCTGGCTCCCGAGTACGCTCGTCTGCACGAGCTCGTTGAGGGCACGGAGTACGAGGAGGCCGTGACCAAGATCGTCGAGGACTCCAAGCATATCTCTGCCGTCGAGCGTGCCCAGGGCACCCTCGAGAAGCACGGTGCCTTTACGGGCCGCTACGTGGTTAACCCCGTCAACGGCGAGAAGGTTCCCGTGTGGGTTGCCGACTATGTCGTTGCCGATTACGGCACCGGCGCCGTCATGGCCGTTCCCTGCGGCGACCAGCGCGACTTTGAGTTTGCCCGCAAGTACGACCTCCCGATCGTCCCGATCATCCTGGACGATGACGACCGCGCTGCCGTCGAGGCCAGTGGCGAGACCATCGATACCTTCCATGCCGAGACCGTCGACTGGGATTGCGCCCACGCTGCCGAGGGCACGCTCGTTCAGTCCGGCAAGTACACCGGCATGCGCGGCGGTAAGCACTCCGAGGGCGAGGCTGCCATCGTGGCCGACCTCGAGGCCATGGGCTGCGGTCGTCGCAAGGTCGAGTTCCGCCTGCGCGACTGGCTCATCAGCCGTCAGCGCTATTGGGGCAACCCCATCCCGGCCATCCATTGCGAGCACTGCGGCATTGTGCCCGTGCCCGAGGACCAGCTGCCGGTGACGCTGCCCGAGAACCTGGACCTGGGCGCCGGCGAGACCCTCGCCGAGTGCAAGGACTTCTACGAGACTACCTGCCCGGTTTGCGGCCGCCCGGCCAAGCGCGAGACCGATACCATGGACACTTTCACCTGCTCCAGCTGGTATTACCTGCGTTATACCGACCCGCACAACACCGAGCTGCCCTTCTCCCGCGAGGCGGCAGACCGTTGGATGCCCGTCGATAACTACATCGGCGGCATCGAGCACGCCATTTTGCACCTGCTCTACAGCCGCTTCTTTACCAAGGCGCTGCGCGACCTGGGTCTGCTGAGCGTGGACGAGCCCTTTACCAACCTGCTGTGCCAGGGCATGGTCAAGGACGAGAACGGCGACACCATGTCCAAGTCCAAGGGCAACGTCGTACCCCCGAGCTCGGTTATCGAGCCCTACGGCGCCGACACCATGCGTCTGGCGATCCTGTTTATCGCCCCGCCCGAGAAGGACTTTGACTGGGATCCCAAGGCCGTCGAGGGTGCCAACCGCTTTATCAAGCGCGCCTGGCGTATCGTGTGGCAGCTTGTCCAGTCGGGTGACGCCAACGTTGCCTTCGACAAGTCCGTGCTCGACGAGACCGCGATGAAGCTCTATCGCGAGCGTCACCGCACCATCGCCAAGTGCACCGAGGACTTCGATCGCGGCCAGTTTAACACCGCGATCTCGGCCGTCATGGAGCTCGTCAACGCAGCGAGCGCCTACCTCAACGCCACCGAGGGCGCATCGCGCGACAAGGCACTGTGCTACGGCGTGGCCAAGGACATCGTGAGCGTCCTTGCCCCCATCTGCCCGTTCTGGGCCGACGAGCTGTGGCACGAGGCGCTCGGCTGCGAGGGCAACGCCTACACCGCTGCCTGGCCCGAGTTTGACCTGGCCGAGTCCATCGAGGACACGGTGCAGATCGTGGTCCAGGTGCTCGGTAAGGTCCGCGGCCGCATCGATGTGGCCCGCGATGCCTCCAACGAGGAGATGCAGGCTGCCGCCGAGGCCGCTGTTGCCAAGTGGCTCGAGGACAAGACGGTCGTCAAGGCCATCTGCGTGCCCGGCAAGCTGGTCAACCTTGTGGTTAAGTAAACCTTGCGCATATAGTTGATGCACAATAGACGAGGGGCGATCCGGCTGGGTCGTCCCTCTTTTTGGATATGGATACTTGCGACTACATCCAATTATCTATTTCTTGTGGAGAACCTGTGCTCACGCTGACCTGCGGGTTTGTGCTATGGTTGCACGTTTTCGCAGGTATTGGTATAGTTTGCTTGCAAATGAAGTTGTAATTGAAAGAAGTGGGGTTTCGGCCCCGCTTCTTTTTTGTATGGATGGAGGTGCCGCAATGGTCAAGACCAAGACCGAGCAGGCGATCATCGACGCGCTCGAGGCCGTCGCTCCCCAGCACGATGTCGATATTGTCGACGTTGAGCTCGTGGGTGCCACCAAGGCCCCCTGCGTGCGTGTGCGTATCGAGGGTGCCGAGGGTCAGAGCCTGTCGCTCAACGACGTCACGGCCAACACCAAGTGGGTCGGCGACGTGATTGAGGAGCTCGACCCCATCTCTTCGAGCTATACGCTCGAGGTGTCGAGCCCGGGTATGGCGCGCCCGCTGCGCCGTCCGCGTGACTTTGCCCGCTTTGTGGGCGAGGACTGCGAGCTTTCCTCCACCGCCACCGAGGGCCGTCGCAAGTACTCCGGCAAGATTGCCGCCGCGACCGAGACCAACGTAACCCTCGAGCTCGAGGACGGCGAGTCTGTCACCCTCGATTTTACCGATGTAAAAAAGTGCAAGTTGAAGCCCGTCTATGACTTCAAGCCCGCGAAGGAAGGAAACTAACATGGCAGCATCCGACATGATGTCCGCCCTGATGGAGCTTTGCCAGGAGAAGCACATCGACCAGCTCTACCTGATTGACCGCCTGGAGCAGTCGCTCGCCAAGAGCTATGCCGAGATCCTGCATCTTGAGTGGGGCGCCAAGGTGACCATCGACCGCACCACCGGCAAGATCTATGTCTACCGCCTGGAGCCGATCGACGATTCCATGGACGAGGAGGGCAACTTCACCGAGTTCGAGGAGATCGACGTCACCCCCAAGAACACCAGCCGCATCGCCGCCCAGCACGCCAAGGCCGAGATCAACGCCATCGTGCGCAACTCCGCCCGCGAGCAGATCTACGAGGAGTTCTCCGGCCGTATCGGCGACCTCATCAGCGGTACCGTACTGCAGTCCACACCCGACTTTACGATCGTCAAGATCCGCGAAGGCGTCGAGGCCGAGCTTCCGCACTTTGATCAGCGCCGCTACGAGAACGAGCGCAACGAGCGCCCCATGGGCGAGCGCTATCTGCACAACCAGCACATCAAGGCCGTGATCATTGACGTTCGCGACCCCAACTCCACGCTTCCGCCGGTTCGCGGCGAGCACAGCCGTCCGCCGATCGTTATCTCGCGTACCCACCCCGAGCTCATGCGTCGTCTGTTTGAGCAGGAGGTGCCCGAGATCTACGAGGGCACCGTCCAGATCAAGTCGATCGCCCGCGAGCCCGGCCAGCGCTCCAAGGTCGCCGTCCACTCGCTCGATGACCGCCTGGATCCCGTGGGCGCCTGCGTCGGCCCCAAGGGCAGCCGTGTGCGCGCCGTCGTGGGTGAGCTGCGCGGTGAGCGCGTCGACGTCATCCTGTGGGATGCCGATCCGGCCGTCTACGTCGCCAACGCCCTGTCGCCCGCCAAGGTCACTCGCGTCCTTATCGACGAGGAGAAGGCCTATGCCGGCGTCATCGTGCCCGACGACCAGCTTTCGCTCGCCATTGGCAAGGAGGGCCAGAACGCCCGCCTGGCCGCACGCCTGACCGGCTGGCACATCGACATTAAGTCCGAGACCCTTGCCGCCGACATCCTCAAGAACGTTCCCGTTCACGAGGAGCCTGCCGCTGACCTGATCGGTGACGAGGAGGATGACGACGCCCGTCGTTGCGAGTACGTGTCCGAGGACAGCATCCAGTGCCGCAACCAGGCCCGTCCCGGTTCCCGTTTCTGCGGTGTCCACGACACCGACGCCTTCGATGATGCGGAGGACCTGATCTAGCGCGCGGTTGCGCTGGACAGGTTCCGGCGCACATCCCACGCTCGTTCAGTCTCTAGGCACCCAAGGTGCCAGAAAGGGTAGGTGAAGTCATATGGCAAAAGTCCGTGTGTCCACCCTGGCCAAAGAGTTCGGCATGACCTCCAAGGAACTGATGGGTCACCTCGCCGAAATGAAGATTCCCGCTAAGTCTGCTTCCTCCGCGCTGGAGGACGCTTATGTTGCCATGGTCCGCAAGCAGCTTGCCTCGGTGATCGAGGCCCGCGCCCAGGAAGTCGAGGCCGCCAAGCAGGCCGAGGAGGAGGCTGCCGCCGCCGAGGAGGCAGCGCGTGCCGCCGAGGCCGAGCGCGAGCGCATCGCCGCCGAGAAGGCACGCGAGGAGGAGCGCCGCCAGTTTGCCGCCGCCCAGGCCGCCGAGGAGGCAGCCCGTGCCGAGGCCGAGGCCAAGAAGAAGGCCGAGCAGGAGCGCCTTGCCCGCGAAAAGGAGGAGGCTGCTCGCGAGGCCCAGCGCCGCGCCGTTCCCGCTTCCGACTCCGGTTCGCGCTTCCGTTCGCTGCTCGATCAGATCGCCGCACAGGAGACCGTGCTCAAGGAGAAGAAGGACGCCGAGGACAAGGCCAAGGCCGAGCGCGGCAACCGTCGCGGCGGCAACAACGATCGTCGTGGCGGCCGTCGCAACGACCGCAACGCCTCCGAGAGCCGCCCGCACAGCCATCGCACCAATGCCAGCAACAATGTCGCTGCCGGCATGGATTTCCCCAACCCCGATAAGCAGGGCAAGGGCAAGAAGCGCAAGGGTGGTCACAACAGCGAAGAGGACCACTACAGCCGCATGGCGCGCGAGGCCGAGGAGTACAGCCGCGAGAAGGTTCTCGAGGAGGCCCGTGCCGCCGTCGAGGAGGCCTCTCGCGAGTCCACCGGTCGCCGCAAGAAGCGCAAGGAGAAGCGCGAGCGCGAGGCCGCTAGGGCTCAGGAGGAGCGCAAGATTGAGGAGGCGCTGGCCCAGGGCGTGAACCCCGAGGAGCTCGACGCCATCAAGGTCTCCCAGGGCGTTACCGTCCAGGAGCTTGCCGAGGCGCTCGACGTTCCGGCCAACGACATCATCAAGCGCCTATTCCTGCTGGGCACGCCGCTCACCATGACGCAGTCCATGTCCGACGACCTTGTCGAGCTCGTTGCCGACGACTTGGGCCGTCAGATCAGGATCATCACCCCCGAGGAGGAGAACACCTTCTCGTTCTACGACGATCCCGCCGACCTTAAGCCCCGCGCCCCGGTCGTCACCGTCATGGGCCACGTCGACCACGGCAAGACGAGCCTGCTCGACGCCATCCGCCACACCGGCGTTGCTGCCGGCGAGGCTGGCGGCATTACCCAGGCCATCGGCGCATCGCAGGTCATGATCAACGACCGCAAGATCACCTTCATCGATACCCCGGGCCACGCTACCTTTACGGCCATGCGTGCCCGTGGCGCCAAGGTGACCGACATCGTCATCCTGATCGTCGCCGCCGACGACGGCGTCATGCCCCAGACGGTCGAGTCGATCAACCACGCCAAGGCCGCCGGCGTTCCCATCGTCGTCGCCGTCAACAAGATCGATAAGCCCGGCGCCAACCCCGACCGCGTGCGCCAGGAACTCACCGAGTACGGCGTCATCCCCGAGGAGTGGGGCGGACAGAACATGTTCGTCAACATCTCGGCCAAGCAGAAGATCGGTATCGACGACCTTCTGGAGACCGTGCTGCTCCAGGCCGACGTGCTCGAGCTCAAGGCCAACCCCGATACCTTCGCCTCGGGCAACGTCCTCGAGGCCAAGCTCGACAAGGGCCGCGGCTCGGTCGCTACCGTGCTCGTGACCCGCGGTACCCTGCACGTGGGCGATACGCTGGTCGCCGGCCTTACCTATGGCCGCGTTCGCGCCATGCTCGACCCCAAGGGCCGCGCCGTCACCGAGGCCGGTCCCTCCGACGCCGTCGAGATCCTGGGCCTGCAGTCCGTCCCCAACGCCGGCGACGAGTTCCGCGTGTTCGAGGACGAGCGCGAGGCGCGCGCCCTGGCCGATGAGCGCTCGCTCAAGGCCCGCATCGAGGAGCAGAGCCGCGTGAAGCACGTCACGCTCGAGAACCTCTTCGAGACCATCGCCGACGCCGAGGTCAAGGAGCTCAACCTGATCATCAAGGCCGACGTCCAGGGCTCCATCGAGGCCCTTCAGGACTCGCTCGACAAGATGGATCAGTCCGAGGTCCGCATCAACACGATCCACTCCGCGGTCGGTGCCATCAACGAGACCGACGTCGTCCTGGCCGACGCCTCCAACGCCATCATCATTGGCTTTGGCGTGCGTCCCGACGGTAAGGCCCGCTCCGCTGCCGAGCGCGAGGGCGTCGAGATTCGTTGTTACGACGTTATCTACAAGTGCCTCGAGGAGCTCGACGCTGCCCGCATCGGCATGCTCAAGCCCACCGAGGTCGAGGTCTCCACGGGTACCGCGACCGTCCTGGACACCTTTAAGGTGCCCAAAGTCGGTATCGCCGCCGGTGTCCGCGTCGAGGAGGGCGAGATCGCCGCGACCGATTCCGTGCGCCTGGTGCGCGACGGCATCGTTGTCTTTAACGGTAAGATCGCCTCGATGCGCCACTACAAGGACGAGGCCAAGAGCCTTAAGAGCGGTTCCGAGGGCGGCATTGGCCTGGAGAACTTCCAGGACATCAAGCCCGGCGACCAGATTGAGGGTTACCGTATCGACCAGGTTGCCCGTACCGAGTAGGGGGTAGCGCTATGAAGCAAACGCAGGCAACCCGCCGTCTGGGCGAGCAGCTTCGCGAGAAGCTCGGTTATATCCTTCTCTTTGAGGTTTCCGATCCGCGTCTCGACCTGGTCACCCTGACCGCGGTCGAGGTCGCGGTGGACCGTTCGTTCGCGCGCGTGTACGTGTCGTGCGATGCGAGCCGCTACGATGAGGTCATGGAGGCGCTCGCCAGCGCCAAGGGTCGCATTCGCAGCCTGTTGGCTCGTTCACTCGACTGGCGCGTCACGCCCGAGCTCGATTTTCGCATCGATCGCTCGACCGATGAGGCCGAGCGCATTACGCGTGCGCTGGAGAATGTCCCGGCCACGCTGGCGATCGAAAAGGACGAGGACGGCTATCCCATAGCGGATGCCGCCCAGGAGGCAGCTTTAGATGACTAATTCCGCCGACCTCGTCTCGTGCGAGTCTGCAGATATTAAACGACGCATCCTTGAGCTTATCGAGGGTGCGTCCTCCATTGCGATCTCGGGTCATACCTCTCCCGACGGCGATGCCCTGGGCTCCGTGTTGGGCCTGGGCCTCTCGCTCATGAAGGCGTTCCCCGACAAGGACATCGCGCTGCTGCTCGCAGACGACGATCCCGTTCCGCGTATTTACCGCTTTATGGAAGGCGCCGATCGTCTGGTGCCGGCTTCGAGCTTTACGAGCGATCCCGACCTGTTTATCTCGGTGGATGTACCGGTTGTCGAGCGTCTGAACAACTCGGCCGACGTGCTCCGCCGCTCCAAACATGTGGTGTGCTTTGACCACCATCCGGCGCGCGAGGAGTTTGCCGAGGTAAGCCTGAGGCGTGTCGATGCTGCGGCGTGCGCCATGATCATCGACCGCTTTCTGGATGATTGCGGCATTGTCGTTCGCGATCGCATCGCCACCTGTCTGCTCTGCGGCCTGGTTACCGATACCGGTCGTTTTCAGTATCAGAATGCCGATGCCGCTGCGTTCCATGCGGCCTCGCGCCTGGTGGCGCACGGTGCCGACCCGGCGCGTGTCGCGCTCGAGGTCTATCAGAGCATGCGCGTCGAGTTCTTGCACCTCAAGTCCATCGTTATGGGCCGCATCAAGACGGTCGCGCACGGGCGCGTGGCGTATAGCTACGCGTACGAAAGCGACCTTAAGGAATGTGGCGTCACCTCGGATGAGTGCGACGGCTTGGTCGATGTGGTGCGCTCGGTGATGGGTGTCGAGGTCTGCCTGTTCCTTAAGGGCATCGAGGGCGATACCAAGGTGCGCGGAAACCTGCGCTCCAAGGGCGACATGGATGTCTCCGAGATTGCGGCCAACTTTGGCGGAGGCGGACATCACGCTGCCGCCGGCTTTACCAATAACGGAACGATTTTCGAGACGCTCACCGCGGCACTTCCCATGCTGGCCGAGCTGGTGGGGGAGGATCCCGCTTCGGTGACCGTCGAGCTCTAACTTTTTGGATGGTACATGGCTCGTCGTACGCCTTCTCAATTGAATATGCTGCTCGCCGTCGATAAACCGGTGGGCTGCACGTCCCACGACGTGGTATCGCGGTGCCGACGCGCCCTCCATGAGCGGCGCGTCGGTCATGCCGGCACGCTCGACCCCATGGCGTCGGGTGTCATGGTGGTGGGCGTGGGCCAGGCTACGCGTCTGCTGGGCATGCTTACCCTCGATACCAAAAGTTACGTCGCCGATATCTCGTTTGGCGCCGAGACCAATACCGACGATGCGGAAGGCGAGGCCATCCGTACTGTTGCCATTGCACCCGAGCTGCGCGATCCGGCCTATGCCCGTGAGCGCTTGAGCGCCATGCTGGGCCCTCAGATGCAGATCCCGCCGGCGTTTTCGGCTATTTCGGTCAACGGCGTACGCGCCTATACGTCTGCACGTGAGGGCAATGCCGTTGAGTTGCCTGCGCGCCCGGTCGAGGTATATTCTGCCGACCTGATCGCCGTGAGTGGCGAGGGCGATTCCTGCATTTGGACCGTTGCCTTCTCGGTGAGCAAGGGCACCTATATCCGTGCGCTCGCTCGCGACCTGGGTCGCGCCTGCGATAGTGCCGCGCATATTTCCGCGCTGCGCCGTACCGCTTCTGGCGTTGTCTCCATCGGTGCCTGCCATGCGGTCGAGGAGCTTTCTGCCGAGTCCGCTGCCGGCTTTGCCTTGGACCCCATTGCGGCCCTCGGCGCCACGCGCGTCGACTTGCCGGGCAATCTTGCGGAAGATCTGCTGTGCGGTCGTCGTATTCCTATTGATCGCGCGCTCGCCGGCTTCGATGTGTCTAAAGCGCCGTTTGCGCTGGTGCTCGATGGCGGGCTCAAGGCTTTGGCTCGTATCGAGGATGGTCGCTTTGTGATGGAGCACGTCTTTCCGCAGGCGATCGGCGGTGTTCGATGATGCTGGACCCTCGCGATCTCGCGCGCACATTTTTTGTGGGCGCGGCGGCGGAGGCCCGCATCGTTTTGGCTGATGCTTTTGATGACTGCGAGTCTATGGGTGCCGCCTCGATTGCCATCGGCGTGTTCGATGGCGTACATAGGGGACATCGTGAGCTGATCGACGCGGTCATTCGCGATGCGCGCGTCCGCGGCTGCAAAGCGGTTGTCGTAACGTTTGACCCTGATCCAGATGTTGTGGTGAGCCCTGCGCCCGCTCAAAAATTGATGACGACGGCCGACCGACTGCATGCCCTGGCTCAGACTGGGGTCGATGCCGTGGTGGCTGTTCCCTTTACGCCTGCGGTAGCGTCGCTCGACCACGCGGGCTTTCTTGAGCTGTTGGCGCATGTTGTCGACATTCGCTCCATTCGCGTTGGCAGCGATTTTAGGCTGGGCCGCGGCGGTGCCTCGGGCGTTGCCGAGATGCAGGCATGGGGTGTCGAGCGCGGTGTTGACGTGTGTGGGCACAATTTGCTGTGCGAGGGCGGCGAGGCTATCTGTGCCACCCGCATTCGACGTGAGCTGAGCTTGGGCCACGTTGAGCTGGCAGCCGATCTACTCGGCCGTCCCTATATGGTGCGCGGCGGCGTGATTCGCGGTCGCCACGAGGGCTCCGATATGGGATTTCCGACGGCAAACCTGCTGGTGCCAAACGGAATCCAGCTGCCTGCCGATGGCGTCTACGAGGGCCTTGTGCTGGTCGACGATACCGTGTGGCCCGCTGCCGTCAACGTGGGCCTGCCGCCGACGTATGCCGACGATGCCGCTTCGGCGCATCTCGAGGCCAACTTGATCGGGTATGCGGGCGACCTGTATGGACGTTCGGTTTCGTTGGCGTTTACGCGTTGGCTGCGTCCTTCGCGCGTGTTCGATTCGCTGGACGAGCTTATCGCGACCGTCGAGGGTAATATTGACGATATCCGTCATAACTTGGGTGAGCAGGGGGTGAGCATCCGTGATTAGCGATGAGGAGAAAGACCAGGTGCGCGCTGCGTCCGACCTGGTTGCCATTGTGCAGGAAACGGTTGAGCTCAAGCCCCGCGGCCATGAGTTTTGGGGTTGCTGCCCCTTCCATGGCGAAAAGACCCCATCGTTTCACATTATCCCCGCTACGCAGGTGTGGCACTGCTTTGGCTGTGGCGAGGGCGGCGACGTCTTCACCTACATCATGAAGCGCGAGAACCTGAGCTTTCCCGAGTCGATTCGCTACCTGGCCGATCGTGCCGGCATTGAGCTGCACGATACCGGCGCGCAGCGCGATCGCGGCACCAAGCGCGCCCGCATCTATGACCTGTGCGCCGAGACGGCCCAGTTCTATCACACCATGCTCATGCGCGGTAAGGACAGCCGTCCGCGCGAGTACTTTGCCAGCCGCGGTATGGGTGGCGACGTCTGCCGTCGCTACTGCCTGGGCTTTGCGCCGGGTCGCAATATGTTGGTGGCCCATCTGTCGCAGAAGGGCTTTACCCCGCAGGAGATGATCGACGCCAACGTGGCCGTGAGCCGCGGGCGCGGACAGCTTGCCGATCGTTTTTACGACCGCGTGATGTTTCCCATCTTTGACGAACAGGGTCATAACATCGCCTTTGGCGGTCGTATTATGGGCGACGGCCAACCCAAGTACCTCAACACCGCCGAGACGAGCGTGTTTCATAAAAAGAGGAACCTCTACGGCTTTAACTGGGCCAAGGAGTTTATCGTCGCGCAGGATACCGCCATCGTGGTGGAGGGATATACCGATTGCATCGCCTGCTGGGAGGCGGGGATCAAAAACGTCGTCGCCACGCTGGGCACGGCGCTGACGGAACATCACGTAAAGACGCTCACCCGTTTTGCCAAGCGCATTGTGTATATGTTCGATGGTGACGCCGCCGGTCAAAAGGCCGCGCGCCGCGCGATTCAGTTTATCGAGCAGGATTCGATGGACCTGCGCTGCGTGGTGCTTCCCGACGGTAACGACCCCATGGAGTTCATCACGGCGCATGGTGGCGAGGCCCTGCAGGCGCGTATCGACGCCGCCGAGCCCCTCATGGACTTTGTGTACCGCTCACTGCAGGAGTCGAGCGACATTACCACGCCGGGCGGTCGCGCCAAGGCGCTCGAGGATGCGCTGACGCTCATCTATCCGCTGCGCGATAGCTACATGATCGATACGTACTTTATCCAGATCGCCGACCTTCTGGGCCTGGATTTGGAGACGGTGCGCTCGAGCTCGGGCCGTGTGTTTCGCGATGTCGCCAAACGCGAGGACGCCGAGCGTCGTCGCGAGCAGAACTACGAGCGCCAGCGGGCACAGGCCGAGCGCGCCGGCAGCGCGGGCGGTCGGGTGTCCGGTCCGCAGGGGGCATCTCGCGGCGCCTGGGCGTCGGGGACGACGCCGCCGGTATCCGCACCGGTCGAGGAGGAACCGTACGACTATGTGCCGCTCGAGGCCTACGGGGCCGCGCCGGTCGAGGTCGTCGACGATACGCCGCCGATCGATGTGCCTGCTGGCATGGACACAACGCCCGCGGGGTCTGCTTCGAGCGCTTCCGTTCCGGGGACGCCGATCGTGCTGACCGATCTGGAGCGGAAGTCTCTGGCGGGGGAGCGCGAGCTGTTGACGATGCTCACCAGCTACCCCGACCTATTCCGCACGTACACCGATCGCATCTGCTCGATTGAGTGGGTAGACCCCCGTCACGAGTCCATCGCGTGGGCCGTGCTCGCGACGCCGCCGGGCACCGACCCCGCGGCGTGCATGGACGCCGCGCGCGCGGTGTGTCCCGAGGCGGCTTCGCTTGTCAGCGCCGGGCGCATCTCGGCGACGAGCAAGCACCCCACCGAGACGAACATCGTCTTTATGCTCGATACGCTTGAGCTTTACACCATCAAGCGCCGTATGCGGGCTGCCCAGGCCAAGCTGCGCCAGGACCGGTCGCTCGACGATGACGCGCGCCGTGCATTGACCATGCAGGCCGCGCAGGATTCTTTGCGCCAGCGCGAGCTCCAGAAGTCGATTGGCGGCGTGGCCGATCCGTTCCGGTTGATTGGTTTGGAGGCCGCGGGTCCCGATCAGGCCTAGATGTTGTGGTCAATCGGCATGTTATCTGCTATATCCAGTCTGAATTTTGGGTATAGACGTGTAAGTGTGTGCTAAAGTAATGTGTCCTGTGGACTACGAAGGGAGAATCTGTGCCAAATAAGACTGAGAGCACGGGTACTGGGCTGGAATCCTACGTTGCTAAGCTCATGGGCAACGGCTCAAACAGGACTTCGGTAACCGAGGACGAGATCCAGGTCGTCCTGAAGGATATCGATGTTTCTGACGAGCAGCTCAACGCGGTCTATTCCGCGCTGCGCAACAGCGGCATCCAGATTATCTCCGCGAGCGGAAACGACGACGCCCCCATGGACGTCGACGATGACGATAACGATACCGACGATTTCGATGACGACGAGGAGCACGATTCCGGCTCGCTCGACGATCATGAGCTTAAGATGGCCCGTCAGGCCGATGCCGAGATGGGTTCTTGCAAGAGCAAAAAGAAGCGCACCGTCCGCACGTCCCGTTCGCGTTCTCGCGTGCGTGGCATCGATGCCTCCACGGTGATGCTGACCGGTGACCCGGTTCGTATGTACCTTAAGGAGATCGGCAAGGTCGACCTGCTGACTGCCTCCGAAGAGGTCGATCTGGCCATGAAGATCGAGGCCGGTCTCGAGGCCACCGAGAAGCTCGAGGCCGCCGAGGCGGGCGAGATCGAGCTCACTCGCGCCGAGATGCGTCGTCTGACTCGTATCGAGAACGTGGGCCTCGAGGCCAAGCAGGCGCTCATCAGCGCCAACCTCCGTCTGGTCGTCTCCATCGCCAAGCGCTACGTCGGTCGCGGCATGCTGTTCCTGGATCTGATCCAGGAGGGCAACCTCGGTCTGATTCGCGCCGTCGAGAAGTTCGACTACCAGAAGGGCTTCAAGTTTTCCACGTACGCCACGTGGTGGATCCGTCAGGCCATCACGCGCGCTATCGCCGACCAGGCCCGTACCATCCGTATTCCCGTGCACATGGTCGAGACCATCAACAAGCTGGTCCGCGTGCAGCGCCAGCTCCTCCAGGATTTGGGTCGCGACCCGACCCCCGAGGAGATCGGTGCCGAGATGGACATGAGTGCCGACCGCGTCCGCGAGATTCAGAAGATCTCGCAGGAGCCCGTGTCGCTCGAGACTCCTATCGGCGAGGAAGAGGATTCCCAGTTGGGCGACTTTATCGAGGACTCCCAGGCCATCGTTCCGCCCGATGCCGCCAGCTTCTCCATGCTGCAGGAGCAGCTCACCCAGGTGCTCGACTCGCTTGCCGATCGTGAGCGCAAGGTTATTGAGCTGCGCTTTGGACTTGTCGACGGACATCCCCGCACGCTCGAGGAAGTCGGCCGCGAGTTTGGTGTCACGCGCGAGCGCATCCGCCAGATCGAGTCCAAGACCCTGGCCAAGCTCCGCCACCCCAGCCGCTCCAGCAAGCTCAAAGACTATATCGAAAGCTAGTCATGCAAGAAGCGCCCTCAAGCACGTCCGCTTGAGGGCGCTTTCATGTAACAAGGGCCGGCAGTTAAGGCACGGGTAGTCTTTTTGGGACGGGGCTTTTTTAGTCTTTTTGGGACGGGGCTTTTTTAGCTGCCCTATCTCAATGCGTGGCTCAAGCTTTAAAGGCCCCAGATTGGGTAGCTAAAAAAGCCCCGTCCCAAAAAGACTACCCTGGGCGTCTGGTTGATTAGTCGTTGGGGACGTTCTTGAATGACTAGTCGTTTAAGAACGTCCCCAACGACTGGGTCGGAAAATTTCTCAAAAAAGTTCTTGCCCTGAGCTGATTCGTCCGTATAATAAACTTCGTTGCTTGAGAGCATGCACCTATTCCTCGGTAGCTCAATGGTAGAGCACGCGGCTGTTAACCGCGCTGTTGTAGGTTCGAGTCCTACCCGGGGAGCCAGAATTTCTCAGCCCAATCTGCTGGGCTTTAAATTCCTCGGTAGCTCAATGGTAGAGCACGCGGCTGTTAACCGCGCTGTTGTAGGTTCGAGTCCTACCCGGGGAGCCAGATTGTAAAACCCGTCGCTTTTGCGGCGGGTTTTTTTCATACCGCGATTGCTTAACGCAAACGTTGCCATATCAACATTTCGTGTCGAGGATGTAATCCCGCGACCCACCACCTCAACATGGCGCGGTCGTTGTAGAATATTGCAATGATTGCTCCCACGACATGGTGCCGCGAGCACCAGATAAGGAGATTCTTGTGTCTGAGACCATTAACGGCAGCCTGAGCGTCTCGAACGACGTTATTGCCGATATTGCCGGTTATGCCGCGATGACGTGCTATGGCGTCGTCGGTATGGCCGAGCAGCTCCAGGGCGCCGAGAGCGTGCGCCTGCTTGCCGGTCAGCGCCTCCGCAAGGGCGTGCTTGTCTCCGCCGACGAGAACGGCCTTACGGTCGACCTTCACGTCGTGCTCGAGAACGGCGTCAACATGAAGTCCGTCTGCCACAATCTTTCGAGCTCCGTTGCTTTCACCCTGCAGGAGATCGCCCAGATCGATCCCGCCAGCCTTAAGATCGGCATTCACATCGACGCGCTCAAGAGCCGTCTGAACTAGCATCCGAAAACGGAGATTCAAATACTCATGATTGTAAAGACCATTCGCACCTGTTTTCCGATCGCTGCGGCTGCCGTTTCCGACAAGGCCGAGGAGATCAATAAACTCAACGTCTTTCCCGTACCCGACGGCGACACCGGCACCAACATGTCGCTCACGCTCGCCTCGGTGACCAAGGAGCTTTCCGCCCTTCCCGCCGATGCCGATATGGAGGCCATCGCCGGCGCCATCACCCACGGCTCCCTCATGGGCGCCCGCGGCAACTCCGGCGTTATCACCTCGCAGATCCTGCGCGGCGTGGCCGAGGGGCTCGTCTCTGTCGATGAGCCCATCACGTCTGCCGACATCGCGCATGCTTTCCGTCGCGCCGTCAAGGTCGCCTTCCAGGCCGTCCGCAAGCCCATCGAGGGCACGATTCTTACGGTCCTGCGCGACGTCTCGACCAAGGCCGACGAGTGCGAGAAGAAGAAGTTCTCGGCCGAGGACGCGCTCGACGCCATCGTCGTCGAGGCCTACCAGTCTGTGGCTCGCACGCCCGACCTGCTGCCCGTTCTGAAGGAGAACGGCGTGGTCGACTCCGGCGCCTTTGGCTTTGCCATCTTCCTGGAAAACTTCGTTGCCGCTGCTCTGGGCCGCAGCACCGTTGTCGAGGATTTCTCCACCACGTTTGATTCCGCTGGCTCTGCCCGCGATGCGGCCCTCGGTCGCGTCGAGATCGAGGCCAACGACGACTGGGAGGGCTCGGAGTTCCGCTACTGCAACGAGTTCCTCTTTAAGGCCGACGCCCCGTTTGACGAGGACGAGTGCCTTAAGTTCCTGGGTTCCATGGGCGACTGCGAGCTGCTCGTGGGCGCCTACCCCGACTACAAGATCCACGTGCACTCCAACACCCCCAACCTGGTGCTCGAGCACATGCTGCAGCTTGGCCAGATCTACGAGGTCTTTATCCACAACATGGAGATGGAGGCCCACGACCGTACCGCTAAGATCCACGAGGACCAGCAAAAGGCCGCCGAGCCCGCCAAGGCCCTGGGTTTTGTCGCCGTTGCCGCCGGTTCCGGTGAGGCCGACATCCTCAAGTCCCTCGGCGTCGACGTAGTCGTTTCGGGTGGCCAGACCATGAACCCCTCGACCGCCGATCTGCTGGGCGCGGTGGACCAGGTCAACGCGACTTCGGTCATCATCCTGCCCAATAACGGCAATATCCGTATGGCTGCCGAGGCTGCCGCTTCTGCCTGCACCGACAAAAAGGTCGCCGTGGTTCCCACCAAGACCGTTCCGCAGGCGTTCTCCGCTCTGTTCGCGGTGCTGCCCGATTCCGAGCTCGAGGACGCCGTTGCCGCCATGGTCGATGCCATCAGCGAGGTTCGCGATGGCGAGGTCACCCGTGCCGTGCGCGATTCCAGCGCCTCTGACGGCTCTCCGATTCACTCCGGTGACGTCATGGGTATCATTGCCGGCTCCATCGACGTGGTCGGCTCCGATGTGAAGCAGGTCACGCTCGACTGCATCAACCGCATGCAGGAGGAAGAGGAGGGCGACGCGCTGACGATTCTGGCCGGCGAGGAGCTGTCCGATGAGGCCTTCCAGGAGATCGTCGACGCCATCGAGGAGGCTCAGCCCGACCTGGAGATTGACGCCCATCGTGGCGAGCAGCCGCTCTATCCCGTGATCTTCTCGATCGAGTAGGCATCTGCCCATGTCCGAGCTGTGCTCCGTGCCGCGCGTCTCGGAGCGCTTTGCCCAGAGCAATGCGCTCGACGAGGATATCGCGCGACTCAAATATGTTTCGGGTAAACGTGAGGAGGCCCTTCGCCGTCTGGGAATTAGGACGGTGGGGGACCTCCTTCTCCATATCCCTCATCGATATCTGGACTTTACACGCTCCTGGTCCATCGAGATGGCGCCTATCGGTACGGTGTGCACGATCGTCGCCACGGTCGATCGTATCGTTCAAAAGCAGCCCCGCCCGCGTATGCAGGTTACCGAGGTCTCGCTTGTGGACGAGACGGGCGTGCTGCAAGTCGCTTTTTTCCGCCAGCCCTGGATTGCCCAGCAGCTCAAGCAGGGCGACCGCCTGGCCGTGATGGGTAAGGTCGAATTTGCCTATGGCTTTAAGCAGATGGCCTCGCCGCATTTCGAAAAGCTCGAGGACGGGCGTGCCGCGGGCACCATCCTTCCGGTTCACTATGTGAGCGACGGTGTGAGCCAGGCTTGGATGCGCCGTATCGTGAGCGGCGCGCTCGAGATTGTCGGCAATCCTTTCGACCCGATTCCCGCGCCCCTGCGCGCCAAGCGCCGCCTTATGAGCAGCGCCCGTGCGCTGCGTTCGATTCACTTTCCCTCGAGTATGGCCGAGCGCGATATCGCGCGCGCACGGCTTGCCTATGAGGAATGCCTCTATCTTCAGCTGGCGCTTCGTCTGCGCAACGACGGCGGTATGGTCGAGGTGGTTCCCTACACCCATACCGCGGGTGGTCATTTGACGGCGCTTAGGCGGGCCCTGCCGTTTTCGCTGAGCGACGAGCAGGAGGCCGCGTTCCAAGACATCCTGCATGACATGTGCGATGGCGACCACGTGATGAACCGCTTGCTGCTGGGCGATGTCGGTACTGGCAAGACCGCCGTCGCCGCCTGCGCGCTGGCAGTCGCGGCCGATTCGGGTACCCAGTCCTGCGTCATGGCACCCACGGGCGTGCTGGCGCGTCAATATGCCGATAAGACCGGCCCTTTGCTCTCGCAGGCCGGTATGTCCTGGGCGCTCCTGACGGGTGCTACCCCGGCCGCCGAGCGCGAGCGCATCCATGCACAGCTGCAGTCTGGTGAGCTCGATGTGCTCTTTGGTACCCATGCGGTCCTTTCGGATAACGTAACGTTTAAACATCTTTCACTCGTCGTTATCGACGAGCAGCATCGGTTTGGCGTGGGGCAGCGCAATGCCCTGCGTGCCAAAGGCCCAGGTGCGGACTTGCTCGTTATGACGGCCACGCCTATTCCGCGCACACTGGCGCTTTCGGTCTATGGCGACCTGGACACGTCCATCATTCGTCATCGCCCCGTTCCCGGGGCCGGCGTCTCGACGTGCGTGCTCACCGAGTCGAGCCGCGACCTGGCCTACGGTGCCATTCGCGAGGCGCATGCTCAAGGACAGCAGGCTTACGTTATCTGCCCGCTTGTGGAGCCGAGTGACTCCGCGGACGATTTGGAAGACGTTCCCGGCATTGCTCGCGACGATGAAGGTCGCGTGACGGTGCCCGTGCCGTTACACGACACCGCGACCGAGCTCGACCGCCTGCGTCTGGCATTGCCGGGGCTTTCCGTCGAGCGTCTTCACGGCCGCATGCCGGCGGGGGAGAAGGACCGCGTGATCGACGCCTTTAAGCGCGGCGAGATCGACGTGCTCGTCTCGACTACGGTGGTCGAGGTGGGCGTCGACGTGCCCAACGCCACCGTCATGGTTATCGAAAACGGCGAGCGCTTTGGCTTGGCGGCCCTGCATCAGCTTAGAGGCCGCGTGGGCCGCGGCAGCGTGTCGGGCACGTGCCTGGTCATGACGCATTCCAAGGGCAATGGCGGTGTGTCTGCTGCGCAAGACCGCCTGCGGGCGCTCGAAAAGACCTCTGACGGTTTTGCGCTTGCGCAGATGGACCTGCGTTTGCGCCACGAGGGCGAAATCTTGGGTTATCGCCAACATGGCGGTGTGACCCTGCGTTTTGTGGACCTGGACGCCGACGAGGATCTTATCGAATGGGCCCATTTGGACGCGGTCGAGCTCTTGCGGTATGCTTGCAACCTTGACTCCGTGGCGACGCGTCCCTTGCGCGATGCGGTCGCCACGCGTTATCGACATATCTTCAAGGAGGTCAGCGGAGGATGAGAATCATCGGCGGTGAATGGCGCGGCCGCAAGATCGAAGAGCCGCGTGGGCGCGATGTCACCCGTCCCACGACCGACCGCGTGCGCGAGGCATGTGCGTCCATGGTCATGTCGGCATTCGATTTCGATCTGGACGAGGTCCGCGTGCTGGATGCCTTTGGCGGCTCCGGTGCCCTGGGAATCGAGATGCTCTCGCGCGGCGCTCGCTCGCTCATCACGTTCGAGATCGATCGCAATGCCGCCCGACTGATCACTAAGAATATCGAGTCGCTGTGTCGCGACCGCTCGCGTTGGCGCGTCGTTACCGGCGATGTGTTGGCGAGCGCCTCGCGCGGCCGTGTTCCGGGCGGCCCCTTTGATCTGGTCCTGCTCGATCCACCCTATGCCTTTGGTGCCGAGCCGGTCGAGGAGCTGCTGCGCAATCTTGCCCAGCAGGGCTTGCTGGCACCAGGGGCCTTTGCCCTGTTTGAGCATGCCGCAAGCGACGCGGGCGCTCATCCGGCTGGTTTTGAGACCGTGCGAGAGAAACGCTACGGCATTACCTCGGTTGACTTGCTGCGCTGGGTGGCCGCGGACGAGTGCGACTATGCTAATGACAGCGATATTGACGAGGACGTGCCTTTGGAGGATACCCATGAATGACACTATCAACCGCGTGATCGTTCCGGGTACGTTTGACCCCATCACGTTTGGTCACATCGATGTAATCCGCCGCGCCCGCCGCATTTTTCCCAGCGTGATTGTCGCCGTGGCGGAGTCGCAGGGCAAAAACGGCGTGGGCACCACCTTTATGCTCGATGAGCGCGTGGCGTTGGCCCGCGAGGCCCTGGGCGATATTGACGGTGTCGAGGTACTGCCCTTTACCGGCCTGTTGGTCGATTTTGCCCGTGAGCAGGGTGCGGGTGCTGTGGTCAAGGGCCTGCGCGCCATGACCGACTTTGAGTACGAGCTGCAGCAGGCGGACCTCAACTATCGCCTGGACAACGAGCTTGAGTCCATTTTTGTCATGAGTGCGCCGCAGTACGGCTATATCTCGAGCTCGGTGGTTCGTCAGATCGCATCGCTCGGAAGCGATGTGTCGACGTTTGTGCCGCCCAATGTGGTCGAAGCGCTTAAACATCGCTTTTCGTGACGTTTCATATTGCCTGATGGCATGTGGTAAACTAACACGATGACATGTTACCTATGAAAGGAGACCGGATGCCGGGCGAGAATTTTCCTGGCGACAGGATCGTGAGCCTTGTCGAGGAGCTCGAGGGGCTCATCGAAGAGGCTAAGACGCCGTTCGGCAAGAATGCCCAGATGAAGGTTATCGATGCCGACGTCTTCTTTAACATCCTTGACGAGATCCGTATGAGCTATCCCGAGGAGTGGCAGAAGTCCCGTCGCATCCTCAAGGAGCGCGACGAGCTTATGGCTTCCGCCGCCGCTCAGGCCGATTCCATCATTGCCGATGCTCAGCAGCAGGCACTCACCATTGCCGGTGAGCAGGAGATCGTCCGCTTGGCGCAGCAGCAGGCCGACGATATCCGTGATCGTGCCCAGCAGTACGAGCGCGAGACGCGCTATGCGGCTGAGGATTATGCCGAGCAGGTCTTTACGCATCTCGAGGAGAACCTCAAGAGCCTGACCGGCACCGTTACCCGTTGCCGTCAGCAGCTCAACGAGGGTGCCGCCCAGCAGAACGGTCAGTGGTAATGGCTGAGTTCCCGAGCGTTACCGTCGATCTTTCCGAGCAGCTCGAGTTTCCCGGAGACTCGTATCCGCTGACCGGCAAGGTCGATGTCGCCACCTACACGGTGGGCGAGAAGGAGTACCAGCTGCAGGACGGCATTGCTTACGACGTGGTTTTTACCAATGCGGGCACCGGTGTTCTGCTCTCCGGCATGGTTCGAGCGCACGCCACCGGCGAATGCGACCGCTGCCTTGAGCTCGCCTCGTTTGATATCGCCGGCGAGATCGAGGAGTTCTACCTCTTTGAGGAGCCCGAGGATCCCGAGGCCTACGAGGACGGTTACGAGCTTTTGGGCGAGGACCGCATTGTCGATCTGGGGGAGCCCATTAACGACGCCGTTGTCATGGACACGCCGTTTGTGGTGCTCTGCAAGCCCGATTGCCGCGGCCTGTGCCCCACCTGCGGCATCAATCTCAACGTCGAGCAATGCGATTGCGCTGCCCAGGCCGAGGCCGAATGGGCCGCTGCCACGGAAAATCCATTTGCAGCATTGAAGAATCTCAATCTTGATGAGTAAAAATGTGGTAGTATCGCTACTTGCGCGTAATCGCCACACTGGATAGTTCATAAGGAAGGTCACTATGCCCGTACCTAAACAAAAGCAGGGTCGTATCCGTACCCATACCCGTCGTTCCGCCAACATGAAGATCTCGGCTGCGGCTCAGTCCACGTGCCCCCGTTGCGGCGCTGTCAAGCTCCCGCACCACGTGTGCCCCAGCTGCGGTTTCTACAAGGACCGCGAGGTTATCGTTACCGAGTAACGGTATACTCTGGATACGATGCCGTTCCAACTGGAACCACAATGGCCGGCTCAGTGAGTCGGCCATTTTTGTATAAGGAGCACCTGAAATGAGTAACGTTCGCGTTTGTGTAGACGTTGTGGGCGGAGACGAGAAGCCCCAAGTTGTCCTCGACGGTATTGAGGCCGCACTTGCCGCCGATCCCGATATCGAGGTCATTGCTGTTGGCCCCGCCGATATCGTCAACCCCTTTGCCGCGGCGCACGCGCGCGTGGAGGCTCTGGAGGCCCCCGATGTCATCGCCATGGACGACGATCCCATCCGCGCCGTGATGACCAAGCGTAAGTCTTCGATCGTGCTTGCCTGCCGTGCTATTAAGAAGGGCAACGCGGACGCGTTTTTCTCCGCGGGGTCGACCGGCGCCATGACGGCTGCCGCCACCGCCTACGTGACGCCGTTTAGATATTTGGTAGAGGGTAAGAAGCAGCCGGTGCGCCCATGCCTCACCAATGCGCTGCCCAACCGCGCCGGTGGCCTTACGGTACTGTGTGACATGGGGGCCAACCCCGATGTCGAGGTCGACGACATGGTTCGCTTTGCCCAGATGGGTGCAGCCTATGCCCGCGTGGTCCTGGGCATCGAACATCCGCGTGTGGGCCTGCTTGGCAACGGCACCGAGGACGAGAAGGGTTCTAGCTTTACCAAGGCGTGCTTCCCGGCTATGAAAGCCGCGGTCCCCGGTTTTGTGGGCAACTGCGAGGGCACCGATCTTACGTCGGGCAATTTTGACGTTGTGGTCGCCGACGGCATGTCGGGCAATATTGCGCTCAAGGCAACCGAGGGCGCTGCCAAGTTTTTGCTGCAAGAGCTCAAGGGCGCCTTTATGTCTTCGCTCGGTACCAAGATCGCCGCGCTGCTCATCAAAAAGCAGATGCGTCAGATGAAAGCCAAGCTCTCGGGCGATGCCAAGGGCGGCGCGATCCTGCTGGGCCTTCGCGGCGTCGTTTTGATTGGCCATGGCGCCACGTCGGCCGAAGCCGTTAAGAACGGTACACTCGCCGCGGCTCAGGCCGTTCGAGCCGGGCTTATCGAAAGCATTGCCAATTCCATGGAAGGTATCGTTTAGCAAGAGCTCCGTTACGTGGCTCAAGCTATGCATCGTGGGGTAGAATCGGAGCCGTGCTGCAATGCGGCTTCCGCCCGCGCGACACATTGTATTCCACGACTTATGAGAGGATGCGCTATGGATCGCTCCGAAATCTTTGACAAGATCGCCGAGGTCGCTGCCGACGTGCTGGGCGTCGACGTTGCCGAGATCAGTGATGAGACGACTTTTGATGACCTCGATGCCAATTCGCTCGAGCGCCTGCAGCTGGTGACGGCCATCGAGGACGAGTTTGACCTCGAGATCGATGACGAGACCCTGTTGTCGCTCACCTCCGTTGCCGACGCCGTCGACGCTATCGAAAACGCCAGGGAGGCCTAGGTCTTGGCTTTATCTCAACGACTCACGCGCGCTCAGGAAATCCTGGGCCATGAGTTTAATAACAAGGTGCTGCTACGCGCGGCGCTCACCCACCCCTCGGCAGTAGAGGGGCAGCCGGTCTCTGCCAGCTATGAGCGGCTTGAGTTTTTGGGTGACTCCATTCTGGGCGCCGTGGTTGCCCGTTCGCTCTTTGAGTCTTATCCCGAGTTCGATGAAGGCAAGCTCACGCGTCTGAAGGTATCGCTTGTTTCGGGTGCCACACTGTCCGAGGTTTCGCACGAGCTGGGCATCGACGACATCATCATCTTTGGCGCCTCCGAGACCGGTACCGGCGCGCGCGGCCTTAACTCGGCGCTCGAGAACGTCTATGAGTCGCTCGTGGGTGCGTTGTACCTCGATGCCGGCTGGGATGCGGCGGCAGAGTTCATCCACCGCACGCTTAAGCCCCATTTGGCCTCCGAGCGTGCCGAGCACCCCGCGAACCCCAAGTCGTTCTTGCAGGAGTGCGTGCAGGCAGACGGTCACGAGCCCCCGGCATACAAGCTGGTAGGCTCCGAGGGCCCGGCACATGCGCCCACCTTTACCGCCGTGGTGCTTGTCGACGGTATCCGTCAGGGCCGCGGCACCGGCGCCTCTAAGAAAGAGGCCGAGGGAGCCGCTGCACTCGAGGCGCTCGACCGCATGGGTTACACCACCAACGGTGTGATTCTCAACAAGAAGCCCGTTTAAGCGAGGAACCGTGTATCTCAAGTCCCTTACGCTCAAAGGGTTCAAGTCGTTTGCCGACCGCGCCCATATGACGTTTGAGCCGGGCCTGACCGTCATCGTCGGTCCTAACGGCTCGGGAAAATCGAATATCTCCGATTCGATTCTGTGGGTACTGGGTGAGCAGAGCGCCAAGCAGCTGCGCGGCCAGGCCATGGAGGACGTCATCTTCTCGGGCTCGTCGGCGCGCAAGCCGGTGGGCGTTGCCGAGGTCACGCTGGTGCTCGATAACTCGGACCATGTGCTGCCTGTCGACTTTGATGAGGTTGCCATCACCCGCCGCATGTATCGTTCGGGCGAGAGCGAATACCTCATCAATTCGAGTCCGTGCCGCCTGATGGATATCCAGGACATTTTGCACGATTCGGGCTTGGGTAAGGATACGCATTCCATTATCAGCCAGGGCAAGCTCGATGCCATTTTGCAGAGCCGTCCCGAGGAGCGCCGCGTCCTTATCGAGGAGGCTGCCGGCATTTCCAAGCACAAGCGCCGCAAGGAGCGTGCGCTCAAAAAGATTAAGTCGATGGACGAGCACCTTACTCGTGCCCGCGACATCAATAAGGAGATTGCCCGTCAGCTGCGACCGTTGGAGCGTCAGGTCGATCGCGCGCGCAAGTACAAAGAGCTGTCCTCGCGCGCGAACGAGCTTACGCAGATGCTGGCCGTTGACGAGCTTCGTTCGCTGCAGTCGCAGTGGAACGATCTGGAGAGCCGTTCCAAAGAGGGTGCCGCCGAGCTGGAGCTTGCGCAGTACCGCTTGGGCGAAAAGGAGCGCGAGCTCGAGAAGCTCCAGGTGATGCTCGAGGAAAAGGGCCTGTTTGTGGGTGACTTGGGCGAGCAGCGCCGTCATATGCAAGATGTGGTCGGCCGTATTAACTCCGATATGCGCCTGCTCGAGGAAAAGGGCCACAATATGGTGTCGCGCCTGTCCGATATGCGCGGCCAGATTTCGAGCTCCGAGCATCAGCGTCGTCGCGTGGTCGAGGAGCTCGAGGATGCACGTGCCCAGCTAGAGGAAGTGACCGGTGCGCACATGCAGGCCCAGGACGACGTTGACGCCGCCGGCCCTGCCGCCGCCGAGCTCCACGAGCGCCGTGTTGCGCTCGACAATCAGATTTCGCAGCTTACGCGCGAGCAACGCGATGTGCAGCGCGTGGCCGACAAGGCTGCGCTCGAGCTTGCCAAGGTGAAAGACTCGCTGAGCAATGCCGAGGTCGAGGACAACATGTATGCCTCGCGCCTGGAGCAGATTGACGAGCAGCTCGAGGAGGTCACGGCCTCGCTCGAGAGTCGTCGCGACCGTGCCGAGGAGCTCGACGGCGCGCTCGATCAGGCTCGCCAAGCCCAGGCCGATGCGCGCCAGGCCACCGAGGTCGCCCGTGCGGCGTTGAAGGACTTGCGCGCCCGTGAGAGCGAGTCGCGCAACAAGCTGTCCGAGGTGCGCTCTGAGCTTGCGAGCCAAAAGAAGCTCGATGCCCGTATGGCCGATAGCTCGCCGTTGGTGAGCCGTCTGGTAGGGGCATTGGGCGATGACGTAACGGGCCGTCTGGGCGACGTGCTCGAGGCGCCGCGTGAGCTTGAGGGCCTGGTCGAGCAGCTGCTTGCCGGCGATATCGATGCCCTGTTGTTTGATGACGCCGCCACGCTTGAGCGTGCCGGTCGTGCGGCTTTGGACCAAAAGAAGGCCTCGGGCGAGGCACTGCTGGTGGCGCGTGGTGTGAGCGGCTCTGCTGCTGCCGAGGGCGCTGCCGGTTCGCGTCTGGTTGATCGCCTGTCCGTGCGTGCCGGTTATGGCCCGATTGTCGAGGCGCTGCTCGGCGGCTATTACGTGGTCGATGACTTGCCTTGTGCGCTGGCGGCACCAGTCGTTGACGGTGTGACCTATGTGACGCCCGATGGCGCTCGCGTGAGCTTTGGTGGCCTGGTGCGCGTGGGGCTCGATGCCGGCGAGGCCTCGGGTGCCCTGGAGCGGAAGCGCCGTATTCGCGAGCTCGAAGGCCTGGAGCCCGATTTGGCTGCCGTTTTTGAGCATGTGTCGAACCAGGTTATCGAGGCCAATGCGGCCGTCGAGGAGGCGCGTGCCGCCGAGGGTGATGCCGCCGGCGAGATCGCCCGTCTTGAGGGCGAGCGTCGCTCGCTGCTCTCCGAGATTGGCCGCCTGGAGCAAAGCGCCAACAACGCCGAGGTCGAGCGTGCGCGCATCTCCAAGCGCCGCGAGCAGGCGGCCGAGGCCGTTCGCGCCGCGCGCCCGCGCGTTGACGAGCTCACCCGTTCGCGCGACGAGGCCCGTGCGCAGGCAAGCGACCTGGGTCTCCAGATTGCCGAAGCCAACGACGAGCTCGATCGCGTGCGCCGTGACGATTCCGAGGCAGCCGGTAAGCTCGCCGATGCCAAGGTGCGCCTGGCCCAGACGAGCGAGCGCCTGCGTTCGCTGAAGGGCCGCGTGCCCGATCTGGAGCATCGCCTGGAGGGCATTGACCGCCGTATCCGCGGAACACGTCAGGCTTCGCGCTCGCTCGAGCTGCTGCGCCTGCGTGTCGATCCCATGCACGAGCGCTATTCGGCCCTGCTGGAGCGTGCATCTGATTGGGCTGCGCGCCTGCGTGACCAGGCCTCACTCGAGGAGGCAGACTCGGCTTCGCTCAAGAAAACCATCGAGGATGCCAAGGCCGAGGTCTCCCGCGCCAAGGAGCGGGTCGATGCCGCCACGGCGACACAAAACGAGTTCAAGGTCGCGCGCGGCAAGCTCGAGGTGCAGGTAGAGGCGGCCATCAAGGCCATTACCGCCGATGGCACCACCGTGCTTGAGGAAGCGCTCGTGCTTCCTGCTCCCACCGATCGCGACGCCGCCGAGCGCGAGCTCAACCAGCTCGTGCGCCAGATCAACAACCTGGGCCCTGTGAACCAGGTTGCCATGGAGGAGTACGAGCAGCTCAAGCGCCGCGCCGATTACATCGAGGAGCAGCTGGCCGATCTGGAGAGCGCGCGCAAGGCGCTCACCAAGATTACCGTGGCCATCGACCGCAAGATGCGTAAAGCCTTCCTGGTGACCTTCGAAAAGGTCGATGCGAACTTCCGCGAGATCTTCGCCATGCTGTTCCCGGGTGGCCAGGCGCATCTGGAGATGACCGACCCCGAGCATCCGGCCGAGACGGGCATCGAGGTCGTGGCGCAGCCGCGCGGCAAGCGCATCACCAAGATGATGCTCATGTCGGGCGGCGAGAAGAGCCTGACGGCGCTTGCCCTGCTCTTTGCCGTGTATCGCACGCGTACGGTGCCGTTCTATGTGCTGGACGAGGTCGAGGCGGCGCTCGATGACGCCAACCTGTCCAAGCTCATCGGCGCGCTTGACGTGCTGCGTTCCGATACGCAGCTCTTGGTTATCTCGCATCAGCGCCGTACTATGGAGGACGCTGACGTCCTCTACGGCGTCTCGATGCAAGCTGACGGCGTCAGTCGCGTCGTCTCGCAAAAACTCGATCGCGAAACCGGAAAGGTCGTGAATGCATAATGGGATTCTTCGATGCTCTCTCGCGCGGACTTGAGCGCAGCCGCGAGGCCCTCAACGAGGTCTTTTACTTTGGCGGCGAGGTCGACGAGGATTTTTGGGAGGACCTAGAGGACACCCTCGTCATGGGTGACATGGGTGCCGAGGTCGCCATCCAGGTCTCCGACGACCTGCGCGATGCCGCGGCCAAGAAGAACCTCAAGACCGCCCCGCAACTCCGTCGGGCCCTGGCCGAGCAGCTCGAGCAGCATTTTGTACCCGTCGAGCGCGATCCGTTCGCCGACACGCCGAGCTGCGTGCTGTTTGTGGGCATCAACGGTGCCGGCAAGACCACTACGGTCGGCAAGATCGCGAGCGCCATGGCCGCCCGTGGCAAGAACGTCGTGATCGGCTCGGCCGATACCTTCCGCGCTGCCGCCATCGAACAGCTCGATGTGTGGGGCCAGCGCGCCGGCGTCCCCGTCATAAAGCGCGACCGCGGCTCAGACCCGGCAAGCGTTTGCTACGACGTGCTCGACGAGGCCGATAAGCGCGGCAGCGACCTGGTGCTCATCGACACCGCCGGTCGTCTGCACACGAGCCCCGAGCTCATGCGCGAGCTTGCCAAGGTGGTCAACGTGACGCGTAAGCGCTCCGCCAATATGGCCGCCGGCCCCATGCCCGTCTCGGTTGTCCTCGTGATCGATGCCGCGACGGGCCAAAACGGCCTGAACCAGGCACTCGAGTTTAATGAGGCGCTGGGTCTGGACGGTATTATCATGACTAAGCTCGACGGCACGGCAAAGGGCGGTATCGCCATGGCCGTGGCCGAGAAGCTCAAGCTCCCGATTCTGCGCGTGGGCGTGGGCGAGCAGGTCGATGACCTGCAGGAGTTTAATGCCAAAGATTTCTGCCGCGCCCTGGTGGGCGAGTCCAACTAAGGAGTGACCAGTGTTTGATTCTCTGAGCGATCGCCTCAACGACACATTTGACCGCCTGCGCGGCAAGGGCAAGCTGACCGAGGCCGATATCACCTCGGCCATGCGCGACATTCGCATGGCGCTGCTCGAGGCCGACGTCAACTTTAAGGTCGTCAAGGAGTTTGTCGCCAAGACCAAGGAGCGCTGCATGACCGCCGAGGTCATGGAATCGCTGACGCCGGCGCAAAACGTCGTCAAGATCGTGCTCGACGAGCTCACCGAGATGCTCGGCTCCACCGAGAGCAAGCTCGTCTTTAGCAACCGCATTCCCAACGTCATTATGCTCGTGGGCCTGCAGGGCTCCGGTAAGACCACGGCGGCTGTAAAGCTGGCATACCTGCTCAAGAAGCAGGGCCGCTCGCCGCTGCTCGCCGCGTGCGACGTCTACCGTCCCGCCGCTGCCGACCAGCTGGCCACGCTTGGTGGAGAGATCGGCGTGCCGGTCTTCCGCGGTGACGGCGAGCACCCGGTCGATATTGCCAAGGGCGCCATCCAGGAGGCCGTCGACCACCTGCGCGATGTGGTCATCGTCGATACCGCCGGTCGTCTGCAGATCGACGAGCAGATGATGCAGGAGGCCGTGGACATCAAGAAGGCCGTCAAGCCCGATCAGGTGCTGATGGTCGTCGATGCCATGACCGGCCAGGATATCGTCAACGTTGTCTCGACCTTCGCCGAGCGCACCGACTTTGACGGCGTGATCATCTCCAAGCTCGACGGCGATGCCCGTGGCGGCGGCGCGCTTTCGGTGCGCCAGGTGACCGGCAAGCCCATCAAGTTCGTGAGCATGGGCGAGAAGCCCGATTCGCTGGAGCCGTTCTATCCCGACCGCATGGCCAAGCGCATCTTGGGCATGGGCGATGTCGTCGGCATTATCGAGAAAGCCCAGGAGGCAGCCGATGCCGAGCAGCTCGAGGCTGCCGAGCGCATGCTGCGCGAGGGCTTTACCATGAACGACATGCTCGACCAGATGAAGGCCGTCAAGAAGATGGGCGGTATGAAGGGCATTCTGGGCATGCTTCCCGGCGGCCAGCGCGCGCTCAACCAGATGGGCGGCAACCTGGATGAGGGCATCTTCGACAAGAACGAGGCCATCATCATGTCGATGACCAAGGAGGAGCGCCTGCGTCCTTCCATCATCAACGGCCAGCGTCGCGCCCGCATCGCCAAGGGTGCCGGCGTGACCCCCACCGAGGTCAATAGCCTTATGAAGCAGTGGGGCGAGATGAACAAGATGATGGGCCGCATGCGCTCGATGGCCAACCAGGCGCAAGCCGGCGGCAAGAAGGGCAAGAAGGGTAAAAAAGGCAAAAAGATGCGCATGCCCAATATTCCCGGTCTGGATGCCATGGGCCTGGGTGGCATGGGCGGCCTGGGTGGCCTGGGTGGCATGGGAACAGGTGGTCCCAAGTCCGATATGGACCTGCTGCGCCAGATGGAAGCGCAGATGCGTAATAAAAAGTAACGACTGGTTGAGTCGAGTATGGCGAAGGCCGCCTGGATGGTACTCCAGGCGGCCTTCGCCGTTCGTTCGCAGGTTTTCTCACGCGCGGAAGCGTGTTGGCGTTGAGGTGCTTGCCACTAGTGGCAGCCGCAGCCCTCGTGCCCATCATGGTCGTGGTGGCCGTGGCAGCTGCAGGACTCGCCATGCTCGTGGGCGTGCTCGTGCTCGTGCCCATGGCAGTCGCAGGTGGCCTCGCCGGTCTGCGCGAGCGTGCCGGCAATGAGGGCCTCGACGCAGGCGTCGCAGCTGCCCTGGGCGCCCGCATAGACCGTGATGCCTGCCTGGGTGAGCGCGTTGATGGCGCCGCCGCCGATACCGCCGCAGATGAGCGTATCGACGCCACCGTTGGCGAGCAGACCCGCTAGGGCGCCGTGACCAGTGCCGCCGGTGCCTACGACCTGCTCGTTGAGTACCTTGCCATCCTGGATGTCATAGATTTTGAACTGCTCGCTGCGGCCAAAGTGCATAAAGATGTTGCCGTTGTCGTACGTCGTTGCCACCCTCATGGTGCCGACCTCCTTTGCTGGCCATATGGCCGTCGTCGTAGGTGTGGGGGAGTATGCGATATTGCCGCCCTCGATACTAAGTGCTCGCCCGTTGACCAGCGCGTTTGCCACCTTGCGATGCGCGCGGCTGCAGATGGCCGCCACGGTGGCACGGGCGATGCCCATTTGCTGGGCGACGGCCTCCTGATTGAGGCCTTCTAGGTCGCAAAGCCGTAGGACTTCGAGCTCATCGACCGTCATGTCGATGGCGTCTCCGCTGGCAAGGCCGTCAGGGGTAAAGCCGCGATATTCGGGAATGATCCCAACACGGCGCAATTTTTCGCGTCTTCCTGCCATACACTCTCCAAATCTGACATATGTCAACAATAGGATAGCGCGTATACGAAACCCTTCAAGCTATTTTTGTCATATGTCAAAAAAGCTAAAGGTGGAGCATTTGCGAATGCGGTGCCGTACTGCCGTGCATTGCGTGTGCCGCCCCAAGTGTGCAATTCGATGCTGCGCGCCTGGGCTACAATAAAAATCGCTTATAGGCGACTGACAGGAGGGTCAATGAGCAAAGCTGATCAACAGTTTGTAGCCATGTGCCGCGATATTCTGGACCATGGCACCACTACCGAGGGCCAAAAGGTTCGTCCGGTGTGGGAGGACGGCACCCCTGCCTATACTATTAAAAACTTTGGTGTCACGGCACGCTACGACCTGCGTGAGGAGTTTCCGGCGCTTACCCTGCGTCGTACGGCCCTCAAATCTGCCATGGACGAGATTCTATGGATCTATCAAAAGAAGTCCAATAACGTGCATGACCTCAACAGTCATATTTGGGATGAGTGGGCCGACGAGACCGGATCCATCGGCAAGGCCTACGGGTACCAGATTGGGCAGAAGAGCCATTATGCCGAGGGTGACTTTGACCAGATGGACCGCGTGCTGTACGACCTTAAGCACACGCCGTACAGCCGCCGCATCATGACCAATACGTACGTTTTTAGCGACCTGTCCGAGATGCACCTGTATCCGTGCGCCTACAGCGTGACCTATAACGTCACGCAGCGCCCGCAGGACGATAAGCCCACACTCAACATGATTCTCAACCAGCGCAGCCAGGACATTTTGGCCGCGAACAACTGGAATGTGTGCCAGTATGCCATTTTGCTGATGATGGTCGCGCAGTCGGTCGATATGATCGCTGGCGAGTTGCTGCATGTGATCGCCGATGCCCATATTTACGACCGTCATGTCGATATCGTCCGCGAGCTTATCGAGCGTCCGCAGTTTGCGGCTCCTAAGGTAACGCTCAACCCCGATGTGCATGATTTCTACGCGTTTACGACCGACGACTTGATCGTTGAGGGCTATGAGCACGGTCCGCAGGTCAAGAACATCCCCATTGCGGTGTAGGTGACGCGCATGACGTGTAAGCTTTCTGCCATTGTCGCCGTGTGCGATGACTGGGGCATTGGGTGCGAGGGTGACATGGTCGTGTCCAACCGTGCCGACATGCGCCATTTTGTGGCGTGCACCAAAGGTTGCCCGGTCATTATGGGACGCAAGACCCTGCTGAGTTTTCCCGGTGGGCGTCCGCTTAAGAACCGTCGCAACATTGTGCTCACACGCGACGAGGGCTTTGCCCTCGAGGGCGTCGACGTAGTGCATAGTATCGACGAGGCCTTGGCCGCCGTGGCCGATGAACCTGTTGCCTGGGTGATCGGTGGCGGCGATGTCTATCGGCAGTTTTTGCCGTACTGCGTGGAGGCCGAGGTCACGCACAACCATTGCACCCATGCCGTGGACACGTACTTTCCCAATTTGGATGTCGATCCTGCGTGGGAAGTTGCGCGGCGCGACGGGGTTGCCACGATTGCCGCGGGCGAGGGTGACGAAGGCCTCGATTATGAGTTCGTGACATATCGTCGTGTTGATGCTTAAATCGTCTGGCGTGAACGGTATCACCGGGTTGATTGAATGCATGGGGCGGCGCTTAGCGTCGCCTCGTTTGGTATAGATGTGCTGTAAAGAAGGGTACGGGCTGGCTGCTATGACTGATGCCGTTGAGGTGCTGCGAATCGATTCCCTTAATGATGAGCGGCTCGACGCCTACGTGCGACTGACTGAGCGCGAGCTGCGCTGCGTGCTGGAGCCGCAAAAGGGCATCTTTATCGCCGAGAGCGCCAAGGTCATCGAGCGCGCGGTGCGTGCCGGATACGAGCCGGTGAGCTTTCTTTTGGGTGAGCGCTGGCTCGATCAGATGATGCCGCTGTTCGAGCGTCTGGTTGTACGCGAGGGCGCAGGTCCGGTTCCTGTGTTCGTGGCCTCCATGGATCTCATGGAGCAGTTGACGGGCTTTAACGTGACGCGCGGTGCGCTCGCGGCGTTCCGTCGCCCGCGTCAGATTCCGGTTGATGAGTTCTTGGACGGCGTCGTCGAGGTGGCGGGTGAGCGCCCGGTGCGCGTGTGCGTGCTCGAGGGTATTGTCGACCATACTAATGTGGGTGCGATTTTCCGCTCGGCGGCAGCGTTGAATGTCGATGGCATTTTGGTGAGCCCCACTTGCTGTGACCCGCTGTACCGCCGCTCGGCCCGCGTGAGCATGGGCACGGTGTTCCAGGTGCCCTGGACGCGCATTGGCAGCGAGGCACGCGTATGGCCGCATGATGGGCTGGCGGCGCTGCACGATGCCGGCTTTTCGTGTGCCGCCATGGCATTGACGGATGATTCGGTGTCGTTGGACGATCCCGCGTTGCGGGAGATTGACCGGTTGGCGATCTTTATGGGCACCGAGGGCGCCGGCCTGGGCGCCAAGACCATCGCGGGCTGTGACCGGGCTGTGCGTATTCCGATGGCGCACGGGGTCGATTCGCTCAACGTGGCCGCGGCGAGTGCTGTCGCTTTTTGGCAGTTGTGTCCGCACGTGAGCAACGAGTATCACTACCAGCCGGGACTGTATCACTAGGCAGATATTTTGCACTGGGCTCTGAGTCCGAGTGTTTCGGTTGACGCCGGTCGGTGCTAAGCTGGTGCTGGCTTTGGTCTTAAATTGACGTTTTGTTGTTTGACGTGCGCTGGTGGGGAGGGCGTGTGGCTAAGAAATCTACGGCTATCGATGTAACACAGGGTGTTATTTGGCAGCAGTTGCTTTCGCTGTGCGTTCCCATCTTTTTTAGTTCGTTCTTTCAGCAGGCATACACGCTTATCGGTACCTATATCGTCGGTCAGTTTGGCGGCAAGCTCGCGCTGGGCGGCATACAGGCCACGATGGTGCTCACGGAGCTCTGCATCGGTTTTTGCGTCGGTGTTGGCGCCGGCTGTGCTGTTATTACGGGTCAGTATTTTGGCCAGCACGATGATGAGCGACTGAGTCGTTCGGTCCATACGGCCATGACGCTCGCTCTGGTGGGCGGTATCGTTGTCTCGATTCTGGGCATAGTGTTCGTTGAGCCCATGCTGGTGCTTATGAATACGCCGCATGAACTATTGGCCGAGGGTGTGGCCTATGCTCGTTGCTATTTTGCCGCCATGGTTGCGGCGCTGCTGCTCAATATGGGAACGGCACTGCTGCGCGCCGTGGGCGACACGCGTGGCCCTGCCGTGATCATCGCTTCCGGCTGCCTCGTTAACGTGGTACTGGATGTCATCTTCGTTGCCGTGCTTCATATGGAGGCTCTGGGCTGCGGCATCGCGGTGGCGCTGACCATTTGCTCCAACGCCACGATGATCGTGATTCGCATGATGCACGCACCGGGTGCGTGGCGGCTTTCACTGTCCAAACTCGGCATTGATCCTGGTATTTGCAAGAGCATGATCTCGTGTGGTCTGCCGCTTGGCTTTCAGTCTGCTGCGTATTCGATTTCCAACGTTTTGATTCAGGTGTCGGTCAACTCGTTTGGTGCCGATGTCACCACGGCTTGGGGTCTTTCGGGCCGCTTAGATGGCATTGTCTGGATGGTTACCGAGGCGCTTGGCGTGTCGATCACCACGTTCTCGGCACAGAACTTTGGCGCGCGCAACTACGAGCGCATGCGCAAGGGCTACCATACGTCGCTCGTGCTGTCGTTTATGCTCATTGGTGGCCTGTCTGCCGTGCTGCTGGTGTTCTCGGGTCCTCTGTCGCGTCTGTTTGTCGACGATGCTTCGATCTCGGCGTACACCACGACCATCATCCATTTTATTGCGCCGTTCTATGCGATTTTCTCGATTATCGAAAACGCGTCGGGCTCCATTCGCGGTGCCGGCGTGAGCTTGCAACCCATGATTCTCACGATTTTCGGCACCGTCGTGCTCAGGGTGATCTGGGTGTTTGCGATCATGCCTTTCGATCCGTCGCTTGAGCTCCTGCTGCTGGTTTACCCCGTAACCTGGCTCATCACGGCCGCGATGTTCACCATCTACCACCACAGCGGCAACTGGCTAGGCCGCGCCACTGCCTAATGATCCGTATGAGACAGAGGAAAACGGATCATTGCTCTCCGTGGTGATGTCGATGATTCGTTTTCCTCCGTCCCCTTTGGATCAATTAGTATTCGATGCCTTGGCGGGCTAGGAGGCCTTCGTCGAAGTAGTGTTTGACGGGGCGCATTTCGGTTACTAGATCGGCAAGGTCGGCGAGGGGCAGCAAACCGCGGCCAGTGAGCACGAGCTCCGTGGTGGTTGGTTTCATCGCGATTAACGCTTCGACATCTTCGCGCGTCACAAAGCCCCGTCGCATGGCTTCTCCCAGCTCATCCAAGATCAGCACGTCGACTTGGCTAATCTGCTCGCGCGCCAGCTCCATGATCTGTGCGGCACAGGCTTCGGGCGTGTTGCGGTCGGCTTGTACGATGCAAAGCCCCAATCGAGGAGCTGCGTCATGTTCGGCGCAGTGCAGCTTCTTGGCAAACTGAAGCATGAACACGTTAAGTCCATAGCCCGTGGCGCGCAGCGCGAGCCCCAGCGCAGCCGTCGTCTTGCCCTTGCCGTCGCCCGTATAGATTTGAACCTTGCCGACTTCCAGTGATGCCATCTCTGTCCTTTCGTGCCCGGTGTCGGTTTATCGCCGGCCGGGTTGGGTATTCTAGTTAGCATTATCAACCCCAGTAGATGGAGTTCAAGCAGATGGAGATGGATGACAACAAACGTAGACGGAATATGATCCTCTACGTGCTCATCGCCTTCGTCGTCTACCTCGTGCTCTCGACCGTTCTGTTCCCCAACATCGGTCACACGCAGCAGATTACGAAGACCGATTACTCGACGTTTGTCAAAGCGCTCGACAAGAAGAGCGTCGATAAGGTCGAGTACAACACGGACGATTACTCGATTTATTACACCAAGAAGGGCGAGGACGAGAACATCGCCTACAAGACGACCGGTGTGCCGAATGATGCGGGCTTTACCGATCGCGTGCTTGAATCTGGCGCCTCGCTTGAGTCGGTCGTTCCCGATAAGAACTCGGGTCTGATGACTTACTACCTGCTCACCCTCATTCTTCCCATGGCGATTTTCTTCCTGATCGGCTGGTGGCTCAACCGCCGCATGAAGAAGGCCATGGGTGATGACGGCCCGTCGATGAACTTTGGCGGCGGCGGTTTTGGCGGCGGTGGACTGGGCAAGTCCGGCGCGCGCGTGATTGCCTCCAAGGATGTGGGCGTGACCTTTAAGGATGTCGCTGGCCAGGAAGAGGCCAAGGAGTCCCTCAAGGAGGTCGTCGACTTTCTGGAGAAGCCGCAGCGCTACGAGGAGATTGGCGCCAAGCTGCCGCGCGGTGCCCTCCTTGTCGGCCCTCCGGGTACCGGTAAAACCCTGCTTGCCAAGGCTGTGGCCGGCGAGGCAGGTGTTCCGTTCTTTAGTATTTCGGGCTCTGAGTTTGTTGAGATGTTCGTCGGCCGCGGCGCCGCCAAGGTTCGCGATCTGTTTAAGCAGGCCAAGGAAAAGGCCCCGTGCATCGTCTTTATCGATGAAATCGACACCATCGGCAAGAAGCGCGACGGCGGCGGCTTTAGTGGCAACGACGAGCGCGAGCAGACGCTCAACCAGCTGCTGACCGAGATGGACGGCTTCGATAACCACAAGGGTATCGTCGTCCTCGCTGCCACCAACCGTCCCGACAGCCTTGACCCGGCCCTGTTGCGCCCCGGTCGTTTTGACCGCCGCATTCCCGTTGAGCTGCCCGACCTGACCGGCCGTAAGAACATTCTTGAGCTGCACGCCAAGAGCGTGAAGACGCAGCCGCCGATCGACCTGACCGCGATTGCCCGCGCCACGCCCGGTGCCTCGGGCGCCGACCTGGCCAACATTATCAACGAGGGCGCCCTGCGTGCCGTCCGCGAGGGTCGCAAACGCGCCACGCAGGACGATTTTGAGGAGTCGGTTGAGGTCGTCATCGCCGGTCAGCAGCGCAAGTCCACGGTGCTGTCCGACCACGAGAAGCAGGTCGTTTCTTATCACGAGATCGGTCATGCCATCGTTGCCGCTCGCCAGAAGGGCTCTGCGCCGGTCACAAAGATCACCATCGTGCCGCGCACGAGCGGTGCTCTGGGCTACACCATGCAGGTCGAGGAGGACGAGCGCTTCCTGACCACGCGCCAGGAGATCCTGGACAAGCTCGCCGTCTATTGCGGTGGCCGTGCTGCCGAGGAGCTCATCTTTGGCGAGATGACGACCGGCGCCGCCAACGATATCGAGCAGGCCACCAAGCTCGCCCGTAACATGGTGACGCGCTTTGGTATGTCCGATGAGTTTGGCATGATGGCGCTCGGTACCGTGCAGAACGCGTACCTTAACCAGGATACGTCGCTCACCTGCGCCCCCGGTACGGCCGAGCGCGTGGACGCGATTGTCGCCAAGCTGATCGAGGATGCGCACGACCGCGCCCTGCAGATCCTGAAGGAGAACAAGTTTAAGCTCCACGAGCTAGCTCGTTATCTGTACAAGAAGGAGACGATCACGGGCGAGGAGTTTATGAATCTCCTCACGCGTGAGAATCCGCTGATGCCAAAGCAGCAGTAATACTAGTTGCGCAGTGCTTTCGTCCCATTTGAGTGTCCACCTCAAATGGGGCGTTTCGCTTGGGAAGAGTTGTATATGAAGATCGTGGTAAGTGCCTGCTTGATGGGCGAGAGCTGCAAGTATAACGGGCTCGATAATTACCATCGCGAGCTGGTTGAGGCTTGCGAGCGCACGGGAACCGAGGTGCTCCTCGTGTGCCCAGAGGTTTTTGGCGGTCTGCCCACGCCGCGCAAGCCGTCCGAAATTGTGAACGGCGAAGTCCGTACCTGCGAGGGCGCCTCGGTCGATCGTGAGTTTCGCCTGGGTGCCGAGCGCTCACTCGACATGTGCGAGCAGGCGGGCGGGCCGGAAGAGATCGCCGCGTGCATCTTACAGGACCGTAGCCCCTCGTGCGGTGCAGGTCGCGTCTACGATGGCACCTTTAGCGGCACGCTCACCGCGGGTAACGGTGTCTTCGTCGACCTGCTCCTGCGCCACGGGTACCGTGTGATTCCCGCAAGTGAATTTGACCCGAGCATGTTGGAATAGCAAATGAAAGGGGGCGGCCATCGAGTAGATGGTCGCCCCCTTTACTGGCAAGCTAAACAATTTCAACAGATATTCAATGGCGTTTTCCCAGATAAAACCTGCCAAAATAAACCTGTCCCTTTTTGGTAGGTTAGGCGAGGAGGGTGTGGCCGTAGGCGTTGGCTGCCTTGATGGCGGCGGCGAACTTCTCGTCGGTGAAGGGCTCGGGGTTACCCTGCTTCCACTCGTTGGTGGCGTGCGCGTACTCGCACAGGGCAGGGATATCGGCCTCGGAAAGCCCGACCTGCTCAAGCGTCACGGGCAGGCCCATCTGCTTGTTAAAGGCGGCATAGCGCTCAAGGTTCTCGGTGTCGCCCGTGTAGGCGAACAACACGAGCACGCCCAGGCTTACGACCTCGCCGTGCAGGTAGGTGCCCTCACGCGGAATGCTGCAAGTGGCGTTGTAGAACGCGTGTGCCACGCTCGAGTTGTAGTAGTAATCGTTCTGGTTGGTCAGGTTCGAGACATATCCTGTGTTGACCACGATGTCGAGCGCGATCTGCTTGACGGCCTCGCTCGACAGGTCCTGGCGCACGTCCTCAAGACCCTGGACGCCATAGGTAAACAGCGGCTCGGAGCAGGTGTGGGCGAGTGCCAGGCCAAGACCGGCGGTGTGCTCCAAATTTCCGGCGCTTGTGGCGTACTCGACCTCGGGCTGCTTGGACAGGGCATCGCCCACGCCGGCCCAGAAGTACTCTGCCGGTGCCTCGGCGATGATCTTGGGGTTGATGAAGATGTGCGCGGGGCGGTTGGGGTACGAATAGCCCTCAAGCGAGCCGTCGTCGTTGTAGACAACGGCAATGGCGGTCGCGGCGGAGCAGTTGGAGCAGATCGTCGGCACCGTAAAGACGATCTTCTTGAGCTCGATAGCTGCGGTCTTCACGGTGTCGAGCGCCTTGCCGCCACCACAGGCTATGAGCACGTCAGCTTCCTGGCAGGCAGGGGAGTTTACGACCTTGGCGATATTGGCGCGTGTGCTGTTGGTGCCGTAGACGCGCGTCTCCAGAACCTCGACGCCGGTGCCTGCCAGCGCGGCTTCGATACCGGGAAGTGCTGCAGCCAGTGCTCGCTTGCCACCGATGATTGCGACCTTGGTCGCACCGTATTCGGCCAGCGCGCCGGGTAGCTCGTCGAAGCAGTCCTCGCCGACGGTATAGTCGCTCATTCCGATCGTGCGCATAGCAACCTTCTTTCGTTCGATAAAGTGCTTTCAGGTATTTTGCTCCTAGAGAAGGTCTACAGCCGCGAGAAATTTCGAACGTATAAAACCAGTGTTGAGGGTTTTTCGTCGGCGCGGAACGTGCTAGCATACTCCGCATAAGCGTTGATGGGGACGAGTAGTCGGCCGTCCGCATGCTACAGAGAGCGGGGAGCGCTGAGAACCCGTGCATGCGACCGATGAAAATCACCCCGGAGCTGCGGTCCCAACGGACGTGCCGCGCAGGCACGTCTTAGTAGATATCGCCGAGATGGTCGTCGATACAGGCCAGCCGAGTAACGGATGCGAGCGCGCGGCGACGCGGGCGAGGGCATCTAAGCTGGGTGGTTAAGCGAAGAGCTTTTACGGGCAGACTGCCTGTCTTGTGGCGCTTCGTCCCAGCTTGCAGGGACGGGCGCTTTTTTGGTGCCCAGAGGGCGTGCGCGCCCATGACAAGAAAGGGGTACCGTGGCAAACGAGTACAAGCAGACGATGAATCTGCCCAAGACCGGTTTTCCCATGCGTGCCGGTCTTTCCAAGTCCGAGCCCAAGCGACTCAAGGACTGGCAGGACAACAAGGTCTACGAGCAAGTTCTAAAGAAGAACAAGGGTCACAAGAAGTTCGTGCTGCACGACGGCCCTCCGTATGCCAACGGCCCGATCCACATCGGCCACGCCATGAACAAGATCTCTAAGGACATGATCAACCGTTACTGGATGATGCAGGGCTATGAGGTTCCCTATGTCCCCGGTTGGGACTGCCACGGTCAGCCGATTGAGCACAAGGTCGAGGAGAAGCTCGGCACCGAGAAGTTCAACCAGACCTCCACGGCTAAGATCCGCGAGCTTTGCAATAAGTTCGCTGTCGAGAACATCGAGCTGCAGAAGGCCGGCTTCCGTCGCCTGGGCGTTCTTGGCGACTGGGACAACCCGTATCTGACGCTCTATCACCAGCATGACGCCGCCGACATCGAGGTCTTCAAGGCCATGTTCGACAAGGGCATGATCTATCGCGGTCATAAGCCCGTCCACTGGTGCAAGCACTGCCACACCGCGCTGGCCGAGGCCGAGATCGAGTACTCCGACGAGACGAGCCCGTCCATCTTCGTGCGCTTTGAGATGACCACTAAGCCTGCCGGTCTCGAGAACTTCGACGGCCCGGTTGACTTCATCATCTGGACGACCACGCCGTGGACCATCCCCTCCGACCAGGCCGTTTCCCTTAAGCCCGGCGCCGCCTATGTTGCCGTTGAGCACGATGGCCGTGCCGAGGTTATGCTCGAGGACCTGGCTCCCAAGTGCTGTGAGGAGTTTGGCTGGGAGTACACCCCGGTCATGGTCGACGGTAAGCCCTATGTGGTTCCCGCTGAGACCTTCCACCACATCCACTACAAGCAGCCGATCTTTGACGGCGTCGAGGGCGTGGCACTGCTGGCCGATTACGTCGGCGTCGATGACGGTACCGGTATCGTCCACAACTCGCCCGGCCACGGCGTCGACGACTACTTCGCCTGCCTCAAGGAGGGCATCACCGATATCTGCATGCCGGTCGATGACGACGGTAAGTTCTACACCGGCGAGGAGTTTGGTACCGGTGGCCCCTTCAGCGGTATGGATACCGACGAGGCCAATCCGCACATCATCGAGTTCCTGCGCGAGCGCGGCACCCTGGTCCTCGAGAAGAAGATCACGCACAGCTATCCGCACTGCTGGCGCTGCAAGCACCCGGTGCTCTTCCGTGCTACCGACCAGTGGTTTGTCTCGATGGACAAGACCGGTTTGCGCGAGCAGGCTGGAAAGGAGATCCGCGAGAACGTCAAGTGGTATCCGGCCCACGCGGCCAACCGCATCGGTGCCATGGTCGAGCAGCGTCCCGACTGGTGCATCAGCCGTCAGCGCAACTGGGGCGTGCCTATCCCCAGCTACACCTGCGCCGACTGCGGCGAGAAGGTCATGAACGACGCCACGCTCGACGCCGTCATCAAGCTCTTCCACGAGAAGGGCTCCGACGCCTGGTTCACCGACGCTCCCGAGAGCTACCTGGGCGAGGCCTGCGTCTGCCCCAAGTGCGGCGGCCATCACCTCAAGGCCGATAAGGACATCCTCGACGTGTGGTGGGACTCCGGCGTGTCCTGGAAGGCCGTCTGCGAGTATCGCCCCGAGCTTGAGTACCCGGCGGATGTGTACCTCGAGGGCTCCGACCAGCACCGCGGTTGGTTCCAGAGCTCGTTGCTCACCTCGGTGGGTGCCAACGGCCACGCCCCGTACAAGGCGGTCGTCTCGCAGGGCTTCACGCTCGATGGCCAGGGCCGCAAGATGTCCAAGTCGCTCGGCAACGTCATCGACCCCAACAAGGTCTGCGACGAGATGGGCGCCGATATCATCCGCCTGTGGGTCGCCTCGGTCGATACCAGCTCCGACGTCTCCATCGACCACGAGATCCTTGCTCGTACGTCCGATGCCTACCGTCGTTTCCGCAACACGCTGCGCTTCCTGCTCTCCGAGCTCGAGGGTCAGTTTGAGCCCGAGACCGACGGCGTCGCCTTTGCCGACCTGCTGCCGCTCGACAAGCTCATGGTTGCCCGTCTGACCCAGGTCCAGGCCGAGGTCGACGACGCCTACGCCAGCTACGAGTTCCCGCGCGCCTACCGTGCGCTCTACGACTTTGTGGTTACCGAGCTTTCCAACGTGTACCTCGACGCCCTGAAGGACCGTCTGTACTGCGACAAGCCCGGCTCGCTCGAGCGCCGCAGCGCCCAGACCGTGCTGGCTGAGCTCTTCTCGATGCTCATGCGCGACCTGCAGCCGATCCTGTCCTACACGGTCGACGAGGCCATGGCCTATGCGCCCGCCGGCTGCGTCGATCACCAGAAGTACGCCGCGCTGCTCGATTGGTATAAGTCGCCCATCACGGTCGACGAGGCCAATGAGTTCGAGGGCGTGCTCGAGGCCTCGCTCGAGCTCCGTAGCGCTGTGACCAAGGCCCTTGAGGATGCCCGCTCCGCCGGCACCTTCACTAAGAGCCAGCAGGTCCGCGTCAAGGCGGTCGTTCCCGCCGAGATGTATGCGCTGCTGACCGGCGACAAGGCCGTCGATCTGGCCGAGTTCTACATCGTCTCCGATGTTGAGCTAACCCAGGGCGAGGAGCTTTCCGTTGCTATTGAGGCCGCCGAGGGCGAGTGCTGCGACCGTTGCTGGAACTATCGCACCACCGTCGGCGAGTACAACGGTCACGCGCATATCTGCGAGCGCTGCGCGAATGCCTTGTAGTTACGCGGTTTTACCAAACCGCGTAACAGGTTGACGCTGCTAACCCGCCAGAGCGGCAATCTGCCTTTCAGCTTCGGCGGCATGACCAGAAGGTCTATGCCGCCTTGCTTCAAGGCACCTTGCTCGCTCTGGCGGGTTTTCGCTCATATGACCCAATCCGCTGTCAAGAGCCACAATGGCCCCGCCGACCGCTTGCAATCGGTCGGCGGGGCCTGCC